>CAZOSP010000023.1:1715-37135 GCA_964582525.1 uncultured Thiomargarita sp.
CCAATCAAACAACCACGCTTGATCAAGAAAAACCAGTGTATTCTTTAGCTCAAGAGTCTCAAGCACTACCTCAAACACAAAGTCTGCTCAAAGAACCTGAATCTTTAACCAATCAAACAACCACGCTTGATCAAGAAAAACCAGTGTATTCTTTAGCTCAAGATTCTCAAGCATCTGCAAACTGCGAAACTTTGAGAAAGGCTTTAGCCGCTTGTTTAGCGCAAGAGGATAATAGGCATGAATAAAACCTATGCAGGCTTAATGTTTATTGGCGATCCGCATTTATCTAGTCGGATTCCAGGTTTTCGTAAAGATGATTATCCACAAGTTATTTTGAATAAATTGGAATGGTGTTTAACATGCGCAAAAGAAGAACAATTATTACCCATTTTATTGGGCGATATTTTTCATTATCCGCGTGATAATGCCAATTGGTTGTTAGTTGAGTTTATGCGCTTATTAGAGCCATTTACGGGTGAAGTGCTGGCGATAACAGGGAATCATGATTGTTTTGAAAACAACTTAAGTGAACATGACTCGTTGCTGCTTTTTAGTCAGGCAAAACAACTGAAATTATTGGATCAAAGTGGTCTGTGGCAAGGTACAATTGTAGATAAACAGGTGCAAATTGGTGGTAGTGCTTGGAATCAAAAGTTGCCCACAGAATTTGTATGCGCTTCTAATGTAGATACTGTGTTTTGGTTGACACATCATAATTTAGTGTTTAATTCTGAGGGGAATGACATGTTGAGCATACGTCCCATTGCGGGCATTGATTTCGTCATTAATGGACATATCCACACGCCTCAGTCACCGCAACAGCAGGGAAATACGCAATGGCTGAATCCCGGTAATATCGCCCGTGTCAGTCGTGGTGATACACACAGCCTGCGCCAACCCCAAGTGTTGCTGATGTTTCCTGATACGCAAGGCTGGCGTAGTGAAAATCGTATCGTGCCGCATGAACCTTATGAAACCGTGTTTCATGCGCAAATTGCGCAAAATGTCGAGACTGCTGCACAACCCTCGGCTTTTATTACAGGACTTGCCGAACTGCAAAGCCGTCAATCCCATAGTGGCGCGGTGCTAAAAGAGTTTCTTGAAGAAAATCTAAAAAACGTAGATGCGCAAGTTGCCGATTATATTTTTGAATTAGCACAGGAGTTTATTGAAAATGACACAGCAAAATGATGAGGATCGTTATGTAGTATTGGCTAAAGACTACGAACAACTAAACGAAGAGCGCATTAAAGCAAAAAGTGATTTGGAGCATGCAGAAAAAGCATTAGCTAATATTCAACAACAAGCTAAAGACAATTACGGCACCGATGATTTAAAGGAACTGGAGCAACAATTAGAAAATATGAAACAAAGCAATCAAACAATGATTAATGACTATGAAAAACATATCGAAAGTATCAGAACTAATTTAGATAAAGTTAAGCAAGAATTTTCTCAAGCCAATTTGAGCAATAGCGATGCTTGATATGGATGCGGAACAAATACTTTCCGATCTGACTGATCGCGCCGCACAATTAGCAGGCTCGCGTCAGCAGTTAGTGACCCGACAAACAAAACTACAACAAGAAAAGCAAGCACTTGAAGATTATCTTGAACGCAGTCCTCAAGTCAGTGCTACACTAGATCATTTAACCTCTGAATTGTTAGGATATTTAAGTGAAACCATTGAAGAAAAACTCACATTGGCTTTGCAACAAGTTTTAGAACAACCGATTCAATTGAAAATTGAACGTGATGTTAAACGAGGACGCATGACCTTGGATTTTTCTATTCAGCGACAAGGTAAAACAGAAGATATTATGCGTGGACAAGGTGGTTCAGTAGCGAATATTTTATCTGTGGGATTACGTTTGTTTGCTTTAACCACCTTAGCTAATATTCAACAACAAGCTAAAGACAATTACGGCACCGATGATTTAAAGGAACTGGAGCAACAATTAGAAAATATGAAACAAAGCAATCAAACAATGATTAATGACTATGAAAAACATATCGAAAGTATCAGAACTAATTTAGATAAAGTTAAGCAAGAATTTTCTCAAGCCAATTTGAGCAATAGCGATGCTTGATATGGATGCGGAACAAATACTTTCCGATCTGACTGATCGCGCCGCACAATTAGCAGGCTCGCGTCAGCAGTTAGTGACCCGACAAACAAAACTACAACAAGAAAAGCAAGCACTTGAAGATTATCTTGAACGCAGTCCTCAAGTCAGTGCTACACTAGATCATTTAACCTCTGAATTGTTAGGATATTTAAGTGAAACCATTGAAGAAAAACTCACATTGGCTTTGCAACAAGTTTTAGAACAACCGATTCAATTGAAAATTGAACGTGATGTTAAACGAGGACGCATGACCTTGGATTTTTCTATTCAGCGACAAGGTAAAACAGAAGATATTATGCGTGGACAAGGTGGTTCAGTAGCGAATATTTTATCTGTGGGATTACGTTTGTTTGCTTTAACCACCTTGGATGCAGAAAAACACCGCCGTTTTTTAGTGCTGGATGAACAAGATTGCTGGTTGCGTCCTGATTTAGTTCCGCGCTTTGTTCAGTTAGTGCATGAAGCGGGTAAAGCCTTAGGCTTTCAAATTCTAATGATCAGTCATCACAACGAAGAAAATTTTATCAATTACGCGGATCGTATTTTTTGCTTGCAGCCTAGCAAAGATGGTGTACAAGTAGATTTGTGTGAAATCGACTATGCGGGTCAAGGTTTGCAACCTTGATCCGAACGTTTTAGGTGACAAAGCCGCGCTCAAACCAAGCAGAACTGCCAGCGATTTCGGTGACGCTTTGTGCCAGCCCGGTAGGGTGCGCGACATCTTTTCGTCGAAGCACGCGGGATTATGGCACGTTGCCGAGCGTTCGCGTTCGCGCCACAAAAAGACGTGGCGCAAACCCTACTGACCTATTTATTCCGCGCCAGCTTAATTCGCCACAATATTGACCAATTTCCCCGCCACCACAATCACTTTGCGTACTGTTTTGCCCGCCGTGAATTTCTGCACATTCACATTGTTCAGCGCGGTTTGTTCAACGGTTTCTGGGTCGGCATCAGCGGCGACCTGGATTTTTGCGCGGACTTTGCCGTTGACCTGCACCACCAGTTCAACCGAGCTTTTGTGCAGCGCGGCTTTATCCACCACCGGCCAAGGCTGATGAATCAGCAAACCGGTACCGCCCAAGGCTTCCCACAAGGCTTGGCAAATGTGCGGCACAATGGGCGACAACATCAGAGTCACGGCGTTGAAGCCTTCGCGCTGGATGGCGCGGGTTTGCGGCGTGTCGTCGGCGCGTTGCAGGCTGTTGAGCAGTTCCATGCAGGCGGCGATGGCGGTGTTAAACGTGTAGCGTCGCCCGATGTCGTCGCTGACTTTGGCGATGGTTTCGTGCAGCGCACGGCGCAAGTCTTTTTCTGCCTCGCTTAGGGCGGCAACCTCTAAAGTCGGTGTATCTTGTTGTAAATGCTTGTGAATTTGTGTCCACAGGCGACGCAGAAAACGGAACGCGCCCTCTACGCCGCTGTCTGACCATTCCAGCGATTGATCCGGCGGCGCGGCAAACATCATAAACAGGCGCACGGTGTCCGCGCCGTAGCGATCAATCATCACTTGCGGATCGACACCGTTGTTTTTCGATTTGGACATTTTCTCGGTGTTGCCGATTTGCACCGGCTGTCCATCGGCGATCAGTTTGGCACTGACAACGCGCCCTTTTTCATCCCATTCAGTGTCAACATCGGCGGGGTTAAACCAAGTTTTGCCGCCGTTAGGCTCGCTGCGGTAATAGGTTTCGGCAATCACCATGCCTTGCGTGAGCAGACGGGTGAAGGGTTCATCACCTTTGACCAAGCCTTCATCGCGCAGCAATTTGTGGAAAAATCGCGCATACAGCAGGTGCAAAATCGCGTGTTCAATGCCGCCGATGTATTGATCCACCGGCAGCCAGTAATGCGCCCGCTCATCCAGCATGGTGTCTGCGTCAGGGCAGGCGTAGCGGGCGTAATACCAAGAGGATTCCATGAAGGTGTCGAAGGTATCGGTTTCGCGCAATACCGTGCCGTCGCACAGGCTGGAGGTGGTTTGATAAAACGCCGGGGTGGTTTTCAGCGGCGAAGTCGCGCCGTCTGGCACCACATCTTCGGGCAGTTTGACCGGTAACTCGGCGGACGGCACCGGATAGGTTTCGCCGTTTTCGCAGGTCAGGGTGGGAATTGGGCAGCCCCAGTAACGTTGCCGCGACACGCCCCAATCGCGCAGGCGGTAATTGACGCGGCGTTGTCCCGCGCTTTTTTTGTCTAAATAATCAGCAATCGCATCAAAGGCTTGCTGGAAGTTTAAGCCGTTAAATTCGCCTGAATTGATGAGGATGCCTTTGTCGGTGATGGCTGCGGTTAATGGCTCGGATGAGCCGCCTGCGGCGGCTGTGCTAATCGGGAGATTAGCACTCCCAGCGGTGCTAGTCGGGAGATTAGCACTCGCAGTAATCACCTGCTTAATCGGCAAAGCATATGTTTGGGCAAATTCAAAATCGCGCTGATCATGCGCGGGAACGGACATCACCGCGCCGCTGCCGTAGCCCATCAAGACGAAATTCGCCACCCACACCGGCACAGCGTCGCCGCTGATCGGATGCACTGCGGTCAAGCCGGTGTCCATGCCGCGTTTTTCCATAGTTTCCATGTCGGCTTCGGCAGTGCTGGTGGTTTTACAGCTTTGGATAAAGGCAGCTAAATCTACATGATGTTCAGCGGCTTGCAATGCCAGCGGATGCTCGGCGGCGATGGCAACATAGGTCACGCCCATCAAGGTATCGGGGCGGGTGGTGAAGACTTCTAAAGGTTCGCCGTTCACGCTGAATGTGATGTCTAAGCCTTCTGAGCGTCCGATCCAGTTGCGCTGCATGATTTTTACTGCCTCGGGCCAACCGTCAAGCTGGTCTAAGCCTTCTAGCAATTCTTCCGCATAGGCGGTGATTTTCACAAACCATTGCGGAATTTCGCGCCGCTCCACCAACGCACCGCTGCGCCAGCCGCGCCCGTCAATCACCTGCTCATTCGCCAGCACCGTGTTATCTACCGGGTCCCAGTTGACCACCGCAGTTTTTTTATAGACCAAGCCCTTCTCGTACAGGCGGGTAAAAAACCACTGTTCCCAGCGATAATAATCAGTTTTGCAGGTAGCAATTTCGCGTGTCCAGTCGTAAGCGAAGCCCAAGCGTTGCAACTGTTTTTTCATGTAGTCGATGTTTTCATAAGTCCATTTGGCGGGCGGTACTTGGTTTTTTAGCGCGGCGTTTTCCGCTGGCAGTCCAAACGCATCCCAGCCCATAGGCTGCAAAACATTTTTGCCCTGCATTCGCTGATAGCGGGCAATCACATCGCCGATGGTGTAATTGCGCACATGCCCCATGTGCAGGCGACCGCTGGGATAAGGAAACATCGACAGGCAATAGAATTTTTCTTTCTCCGCGTCTTCTTTGACTGTAAAGGATTGTTCTTCTATCCAGCGGGTTTGTAAGGCGGTTTCTAGGGTTTGTGGTTCGTAGTGTGTTTGCATAATGGTTTCGTCAGATTAAAAAAGCGGTGTTTTTATGGGGTGTTTTTATACGGTTCGCGGTTGAGCGCGAGCCGTATAGTTATTTCAATAACAAAGGCAACTGCGCATGTTGGTGAATAAAATGTCCTAGTTTTAGCTGCCATCCATTATTGTGCGGAATTTTCTCCGCATGTAAGCGCAAGGCTTGTAGATCATAATAATTTTGATGAAAATCGGGAACATAAGGGTTTTTGCTCTGCCACACATAAGTTTCTGATGTTTGCGCCCAATCAGCAATAATCAGATTTTGCAAACGCAGCAATAAAACCGCTTCGTTGGCGTTGCCATCAATCTCATCCTGCACCGTATAAGCCCCGTTAATCGTGTCCCTATCGCGTATCCACGCCTCCGCTTGCTGTCCACACACCAGCCAAGCAAAATCAATCAAGCCGCGTTTTTGATAATGTTGCCAAAATTCTTGGCGAATGCGCCAGTTAGAAATCCGTGCTTGTTGCTCGTTAATATGGAAAAACGCCTGCAACAAGCTATTGCTCAACCAATAATGCAGAATGCGTAAAGCGGGTGTACGCACCTCATCCCAGACTTGTGTATTGCGCCCCGGATGCCCGACATGTTGCAGCAAAAAAATCTGGATTTTTGCCCGCAAAGCAGCGGGCGCGGCAGCTTGCAACCAGGGTAGCAGCAAAGTATGTAGCAACTCGCGGCGACATTGAGGATAACGCAGTTGTCCGCCGTCTAAACTCCACTGAAAAAAATTATCCAGTAAAGGCAGAACCTCTTGCGGCTGTTGGTGAAAGCCTTTATTGAGCATTTTTAGGGCTTCCAAGTACGCCGTTTGAGCGAAGCCTTTATTCCGCAGCTCACCGCGCAAACCCGCATTATCTAACACCTCTAGGGCGTTTTTTAGCAAACAAGACTGTGCCAATTTGCCCGCAATATCTTTGAGACTAAAGAGTTGATAGCTTTGGTGGCTGATTTTCCAACGATAAAGGAGTGAGGAAGGTGGGGCTTTTTCAACCTGTTGGCGCAAAAAATCAGCAATCTGCAACACATTCGGCTTATGTTCGGAAAAATCACGTAAATAGACATAAATTAAGCGTTTAATGGCTGCCTCATCGCCGCTTAAGCGTTCCTGTAAATGCGGCAGAAAACCGCGCTGAATAGCCAACATGTGAATTTTTTTGCCATACCAGATCACCCAAGGCGCACGTCGCCAATCATGCCAAGCCACATCCTGCCAAGTATCAGTGGCGAAGGCATGACCAAAGCGTTTGTACAAGCCTTGCAGCTCGGTATCGGCGGGCGGCACCGGCGGCACATCAACATAATGATAATTTTTCGCCGTCTCCAGCAGCGTCGGCGCGGGCAGCCATGCTTGCGCAAGTCGCGCAATACTGTCTGTGTGTTGCAGTTGCTCACGCAGAGACATGATTGCGCGAAGCTTTGGGTTCTAACAACTGATGAATTTCAGATAAAAACTGCTCTTTTTCGTAAGCCCCTTTGATGAACGTATTTTGCGCAGCACTGTCTAATTGCACACGCTCCGCTGCGGTCAATTCTTTGGCAGTCAGCACCACCACAGGGATGTCGTGCCATGCTGGGTTTTCGCGCAAATGGCGCAGCAATTGAAAACCGTCCATTTCGGGCATCATTAAATCCGTGAGAATTAAATCAGGTAATTGATGTTTAAGTTTTTCTAAGGCTTGCTGACCATTTTCTGCGGCTTCCACCTGCCAGCCTTCACGGGCTAAAAGTTTTTCCATCATTTGCCGTGTAGTTGGGTTGTCTTCCACCAGCAACAGGCTAGATTGTTGCTGCGGGTTGGTGTAACGCTCTAAAATGCCTTGTAATTGCTGGCGATTGACTGGTTTGACCAGATAATCGTTAGCCCCCAAAGCATAGCCTAAGCGTTTGTTATCTACCATCGTTGACATAATCACCGGGATTTCGCACAACTGCGGGTCGGCTTTGAGTTGCGATAACACCGTCCAGCCATCCACTTCCGGCATCATGACATCTAGCAAAATCGCTTTAGGCTGAAATTGCTGCGCTAATTGCAGCCCGCTGGCACCGTCATTGGCTAATAACACCTCATAGCCCAAGCGTCGCAAATGGGTTTGCATGAGTTCGCGCACATTAGCATCATCATCAATGACTAAAATTTGTCCTTTGTCCAGTGCTTCGGTCAATGGCAGCAACAAACGGGAACTCGGCGGCTTGAGAGCAGAATGGGCTGGTTGCTCGTTTTGTTTTTTATAGTCTAAATAATTTTCAACATTGACCGGTAACAATACAGTAAAACTAGAACCGCGCGCATATTCGCTAATCACATCAACGCGCCCTCCCATCATTTCAATAAAATTCTTACTAATCGCCAAACCCAAACCAGTGCCACCATATTTGCGTGTCGTTGAACTATCGGCTTGCGTGAAACTATTGAATAATTTAGCCTGTTGTTCAGGTGTCATGCCAATGCCGGTATCGGTGATTTGAAATTCAAACCAATCATAAGCTTCAATCGTATGACGCTGCACAGTTAAAGTAATTGAACCACGCTCAGTAAATTTGGCTGCATTGCTTAATAAATTCATTAAAACTTGTCGTACTCGCATGTGATCGGCGCGCATTAAACCCAGTTCCTGGGTATTTTCATGCCGTCTCAGCTGTAATTTATTCTGATTTTGCACCACCATCGGGCGCAAGGTATTACTGAGTTCATTGAGTAACGCTTGCACATCAAAATCTTCAAAAAACAAATCCATGCGCCCGGCTTCAATCTTGGATAAATCTAATACATCATTAATCAAACTGAGTAAGTTTTTACCCGACTGATGAATTTTAGTTAAATCAATAGCGCATTCATTTAAGTTAATTTCTTGTGCCTCTTCAATTAAAATTTCACTATAACCAATAATAGCATTTAAGGGTGTACGCAACTCATGGCTCATATTGGCGATGAATTGACTTTTCGCTAAGTTAGCAGATTCCGCATGTTGTTTAGCCCGCTGTAATTGCTGTGACTGCGCAAGAATATGGCGATTTTGTTCGCTAATTTCGGCGGTGCGCTCGCGCACCTTTTGTTCTAAATCTTGGGTAATTTGATGTTGTAACTGCTCATTTTCTTTTAACTGCGCAATCAAAGCCTCTTGTGCTGTCAGCTTTTCTGCTTCGCTGTTCTCAATGGTTTTAATTTGCTGGAAAATGACATCAGCGGCGGGGCGGAAAACAAATAAAGCTTCTAATAATAAGACAAACAAGGTGACAAATAATAAAATTAATTCAATTTGCTTTAACTGCTCAACCCGTTGTTGCGCTTCATCATCATATTGAAAAGTAATCTTGTTCATCCATTTAAGAAACTCGCCTTCATGTTGCAAAATGGTATGCAGCAAATGCGGCGGAAGCGGCTGTTGATTCATGGCAATAATCGCTTGCGCGGCATTGTGCATAGCACTGTAGTGCGGTGCCAGCTTGCTGAACATGTCCGTCACTGTGCTGCTGTTGTGACCGGGTAAGCCCAATTCTGCATTGCCGTATTGTAATCCTAGATGCGATTTTTCCCATAAATTCACGCTGTCTTTGAACATTGTCATGGCTTTATCGAACTGCGCTGGCTTATCGGATTGTTCTAATAAAAGAGACAGCTTGGTAATCCGCTGACTGAGCATGCGCTGCCGTCCAGAAATATTGATAATGCTTGAATCATCTGATTGTGATTCAAGTGTGGCGCGGATCAAATAATGGCTGGTGAGCGTCAAGAGCGCGATCAAAGACAAAGCAAAGATATAGGTCAGCGTGAGTTTGCGGTGGGAATCCTTATATATCATTTTTTATTTCTATTAGGTGAATGCTGCTTGAGAAACTTACACTCATATCTGCCAAAAACTGCATTTTTTGCTTTATAGTTTGCGGCAAATACTTGAGTTTTAAGCACTGAATTAAAATCCCTGAGCAAAAGGCTTGCAGGCGCACTATATGGCGAAAATATACTATTATGTAAAAGTTAATGTGAGCTAAGACCTTCTAGGTTTTGAAAACCTAGAAGGTCTGAATCCTACAACTGATACACTTTAGCTATATTATTCAATTTGCTATCAAACTGGATAATGATTCAATGGATAAGACCTTTTCAATGTCTAAAATGGTAATAAAGCGTTGTTTTTGTTTGCCTATATGGCGAATAAAATCACTGCGAATACGACTGCCAAAGGCGGGGGCGGATTCTAGTTCTTGCAAAGAAAAGCTCAATACATCATTGACCGCATCAACCACAATGCCAATGTCGAGAGTCTCTTCGCCTGCATTGATTTCAACAATCACAATACAGGTGTGTTTACTCACCACAGAAGTGGGCATTTCTAAGCGTAAAGATAAATCAATCACGGGTAATACATTACCGCGTAAATTTAACACACCACGGATAAAATTCGGGGTCATAGGCACTAGCGTTAAATGACGGTATTCAATGATTTCTTTAATATGTAAAATACCGACAGCGAAGCTTTCATTGTGTAAGGTGAAGGCAAGGTATTGATTTTGTTGCTGGACTTGTCGCTGCAAACCAAAATCACCTTGAGTCACTGCCATTAAAGATTGTTCCATTACAGCCTCCTTTTTTAATGCTTGAGTTCTGCTTTATTGCTGGGCTATGTCTTCTGTGCGGCTCGGTTCAGTCGTGAGTGTAACTTGGAAACAAAAACAACTCCCCTTACCCACTTCGCTTTCTACCTCAATAGAACCGCCTAAGCGTTCTATATATAAAGAGACAAGCGCGAGTCCCATGCCCATGCCATCATGTTGGCGCGTAGTTGAACCATCAACTTGACTAAAAGCTTGAAATAAATGCTGTTGTTCTATGTCAGCAATGCCAATGCCGGTGTCTTCAATGCTAAAAATTAATAAATATTGTGTTTCTTGAGTGTCTTGGTTGATTTCTGCTAGCCATTCTAAACGCAAGTAAACTGAACCCATGTTTGTATATTTAATTGCATTATTGAGCAGTTTATCGAGAATATCATGGATGTAAGTTTTATTACCATATAATTGTTCAGGTAAATCAGCCTGCATTGCTTGTTCAAAAGACAAGTATTTTTTTTCAACTATTTCTTGATATTCTGCAATTAATTCATTAATGACCTCATAAATATTAAAATATTCAAATTTTTGATTAAATTCATCATTAAATTTTTGCGAGAAATTTAACATATTGGTTAACACCTCCATGAGGCGATTGCCCGCTTGCAAAATATCTCGCGTCATTTCTTGTTGTTCTTCATCAAGCTCGGTGTCTTCAATCAATTCATCGGTAGAGCCGAGAATAATATTCATTGGCGTGCGAAATTCATGGCTAATATTATGTAAAAATTGGGTTTTTAACACGGATACTTCTTGGGCTTTTTGATAAGAAATTTGTAATTCGCTTAATAGATTGTGGATTTCTGCGGTTTTTTTATCGACTTCTTCTTGTAAGGCATGGCGCAGGCGGGATAATTCTAAATGGGTATTGACACGAGCGAGTAATTCTGATTCTTGAAAAGGCTTGCTGACATAATCCACGCCGCCTGCTTCTAAGGCGCGAACCTTGTTTTGAGTGTCTTCCAAGCCGGACAAAAACAATACCGGGATGTGGCTCACTTCTTTGTCCGCTTTCAGACGTTTACAGGTTTCGTAGCCATCCCAGCCGGGCATGATGACATCTAATAGGATTAAATCGGGTTGGATTTGTTTGGCGGTGAGCAGGCAACGCTCACCATTGTTTGCCAAATAAACATCAAAGCCCAAACTTTCCAATGTTTCATCCAGCACGGCAAGATTGACCATGCTGTCATCAACGACGAGTATTTTGGTGAGATTGGACATGATTGGTAATATCGCAGAAATTTTGTGGCTTTGAAAAGCCTTGATTATACTCATCCCCACCAGAAACTGCATGTATTCTTACAAAATTGAATATTTATGCTGCCCCGCCTGAAGCTGCTCTGAGAAATTTTGATTAAATACTTAAAATCCAAGTAGTTAGAGCAAATTTGATAAAGCAAAAAATGCAGTTTTTGGCGGCTATGAGTCTATAAGGGTGGTCATGTAATAAAGGTGCTTTGACAAGCACCAGAGCAGCGCACGTTATTCAAAATGTAGCCTAATTCCTGCATTTTCCAAATAGTTTTGCTCGTTTTCCAGATCAGCTTGGGTGAGCGGATGCGCTTCTAGCCATTTTTCGGGAAATTTGAGCGCGAGCGCGTCTTGTTTGGCGGTTAATTCAAGGGGCGGAATTTCAATATTGCGACTGCGGTGCAGTAATACGGCTAAACGCAACAGCAGGCTGAGGCGCAGCAAGCTGTCGTGGGTTTCTTCGGCTTGTACTTCTAGGCTCTCTGGCGATAATTTGCGTCGATGATTGCGTACTAAACAGGCTAAAAAGCTTTGTTCGGGCTTGGAAAAACCCGCCAAGTCGCAATGCGTGAGCAGATATTCGCCGTGTTTGTGGTATTGATTGTGTGCTACGAGCAAGCCAATTTCGTGTAAATGCGCCGCCCAACTGAGCAAAAGTTGGTGGTCGTTGCTGTCTAATTGCCAATCTTTGGCAACTTGTTCGAGCAACAGCATGGCGGTGTCGGACACGGCTTGCGCTTGCTCGGTGTCGATGTTGTAGCGGATTTGCATCCGATCAATGGTGCGTGCGCGGATGTCGTCGTGGCGTATTCGTCCTAGCATGTCGTACAGCAAACCTTCGCGTAGCGCGGTATTGGCGACTTGCATTTGTTCAATGCCGAGTTCTTCAAACGCGCCCATGAGTACGGAAAAACCGCCGGGCAGAATGGGACGACGGTCTTCGCTTAAGCCTTCTAATTTGATCTGTTCGATATGTTCTACGGATTGCAATACTTGTTGCAATTTGCGCATGCCTTCTATGCAGATGCCTGTTGTACACCAGCCTTGCGCCTGCATAATTTTGGCGATGGATTTAATTGAGCCGGATGCGCCTAGCACTCGCTGCCAGCCGCGTTCACGGTATTCAGCGGCTATCGGTTGGAGTTCTAGGCGGGCGGCGATTTCGGCTTTGCGCAAATTTTTTGGGCTGATCTGTCCATCGGGAAAGTAGTTGACGCTCATGCTCACACAACCCATGTATAAACTTTCGCGGCGCGCTGTTTCAAAGCCTTTTCCAATAATAAATTCGGTACTGCCACCGCCGATGTCCATCACCAGTGGTCGGTCTTCGGGCGTTAGAGCGGCATCATGCGCCACGCCAAGATAAATCAGCCGCGCTTCTTCGCGTCCGGCAATAATTTCAATCGGATGCCCTAGCGCCTCTTCCGCTTGTTGCAAAAAATCGTGTGCATTGTGCGCACTGCGCAACGTGTTGGTGCCAACTGCCCGCACGCTGCCTTGTGACATTTCTTGGAGGCGTTGCCCAAAGCGTTGTAAACAACTCAAAGCCCGATCTTTGGCGGCTTGCGACAGGTTGCGCTGTTCATCCAAGCCCGCCGCCAAACGTACCGTTTCGCGTAAACGATCAATGATATGGATATGACCATCGGAGACATCGGCGACGATCATGTGGAAACTGTTAGAGCCTAAATCAATCGCCGCGACTTTCCCTGACGGCGTTTTTGCGGGAGTAAAAAAGCCAAGCATGGTTATCGTTCCTTGTTTTAAGATGGGCTGATTTTAGCAAACTCAGGGAGCTAAGTAGATACGCATTGCCATTTTTATCCCGTTATGCGGCTGACGAAGCTCGGTAACGCGCAAAAAAAAACGCACGGGGCAGGTTTTTGAAACCTGCCCCGTGCGTTTGATAGGCGTATGAATTGCCGTTTAGGCTACGGGCTTACTCTTCTGTGGCAATTAACAAATCATCCATTGTTTTACCTTGCTCTAATAAGGCACGTACCCAACGAGGTTTCATGCCTAAACCAGTCCAAGTTTGTTCGGGCGCGTCCGGGTTGTAATATTTAGGATTGTATTTTTTCTTTTTGCGCTCAGTTTTTTTAACCGGCTTGTCTTTTTCTTCTTGCCAGCTAATATCGCTCAGTTGCAAACCGGATTTTTCTGCCAATTCCTTGAATTTTTCAGCCAGTTTCTGCTTTTCATTCGCTTGCTTTCTTGCAATTAAGCCAGCGATTTCCTTTTGTAAACCCACCAGTTCTTCCAGTGAGAGGTCTTTAATCTTATCCAATATAGATGCCATGTTATTGTATCCCTCCAAATTAAGGTTTAAGAGTCAAGCTATTTAGCTTACATAGCCATGCTATAGTAAGCTGGATCATGTTATTGCAATAACAATTGAAACTTATCATAGCATAATGAAATAGAATTTCAAAAATAAATAACTTAATTTTTCTTAATTTTGTTTTAATCTGCCTCGGTCATGGAGAAATACCAGCGATAGATCAAAAAATCAGATAACGTCCGCCGCCACCTAAGCCACTTGTTAATAAGCCAAGCAACAAGTTGATTGCAACGATAATGCGTATTTGCGCCAGTGCTTTTGCACCGGTTGCCCAGTCCTTTTGTTGTACTGCGGCAAGCAATTTTTGATAGGGTGCAAATACCAAATAAATAAATATCAGCGTCATTAAAGTCCCTAGTCCCATCATTGCATGAACATGCCAGCCTAGATGAGCAAAGCCGTTTAGCTTATAAATCATCCACAAGCCGGACAACCATAAAAGAGCAATGCTGTACCATACCCAGAGAAAAAACTTTTTGAATACATTGCACCATAAGCTTAAGCGTATAGCGGGTTCAAACTGTCCTAGTGACGGACGTAACACCCAGTAAGCGAAGAACATTCCACCCACCCATACGATGGCAGCAAGTACATGCAGTAGTATTGCAACACCCATTGTCCAAGTCATACGATAACTCCTTTAGCTGGCTTCCTTAACATCTGTATCATTGCTATTACTATCGTTACCGCCATTTTCTTTAGCCCGTGATTTACGGCGACCGCCGCGACGATTACGACGACTACTGCTGCTAGTATTGCTACGTGCATTGTCGTTTTTATTATCAGTGTTGGTTCCTGCCTCGACAGATGCGGGTTCGCTATTGCTTTGTTTTGGCGGATTTTCCGGTGGCGTTTTGGCTGGCGTTTTAGCTTTAGTTTTTGTGTTATTGCTACGATTGCCGGTTTTATTACGAGGAGGATTTTTGCTGCGTTTCGGCTCGTTGTTAAGCGGTGGTTTTTCTTTTTTATCCGGGTTTTGGCTATGCAGCATACCCAGTAACTTTGTCCAACTGGTTTTGAACCAAGAGGGTTTATTGACTGGGGCTTCAACCAGCGCGGTAGGGACAATGCCTTTAACCGCAGGTTCTTCCATACCGGAAGCTGTTTCGCGGGTAAATTTTTCAATATCCAAATGCGGCTGTTCGGCTTTTTCATAGCTGGGTTTATCATCAATCCGCTCGTCTTGACGAATACGCTGCACTTCATAGTGTGGTGTGTGCATGTACTGGTTGGGAATTAATACCACAGAAATGCTTTGTCGTTCTTCAATATCAAATAAAGCTTGGCGTTTTTCATTGAGCAGGAAAGTACCCACATCAACCGGCACTTGCGCAATGACTTTAGCGGTTTTACCTTTCATGGCTTCTTCTTCGATTAAGCGCAGAATGGATAAGGCGAGCGATTCAATGCTCCGAATAATGCCCTGCCCTTGACAGCGCGGACAAGGCACTTGGCTGGATTCACCCAGCGAAGGACGCAGGCGTTGGCGCGACATTTCTAATAAACCAAAGCGCGAAATGCGTCCGACTTGCACCCGCGCCCGATCCATTTTTAAGGCTTCTTTCATGCTGGCTTCTACATCGCGTTGGTGGCGATGACTGAGCATGTCAATGAAATCAATCACAATCAAGCCACCTAAATCGCGTAGGCGTAATTGACGGGCAATTTCTTCTACGGCTTCTAAGTTCGTGCCTAATGCGGTTTCTTCAATATCACCGCCTCTGGTAGAACGCGCTGAGTTGATGTCAATCGACAGTAAAGCTTCGGTGTGATCAATCACAATAGAGCCGCCCGATGGCAACTGCACTTCGCGTTGGAAAGCGGATTCAATTTGGCTTTCAATTTGGTAGCGGGTAAACAGCGGCACTTTGTCTTTATAAAGCTTGACGCGCTCTAAGAAATGCGGCATGACATGCTGCATGAAGTCAAGGGCTTCTCGATGCACGTCGGCATCGTCAATCAATATTTCGTTAATGTCATCACGTAAATAATCACGAATCGCACGAATAATGACATTGCTTTCTTGATGAATTAAAAATGCCCCCGGACGTTCGTTAGCTGAGACATTGATGGCATCCCACAAACGCAGCAAATAATCTAAATCCCAAGCCAGTTCTTCTGCCGATTTGCCGACTCCGGCGGTGCGTAAAATCACCCCCATGCCATCGGGAATATTTAATTGGCTCATGGCTTCGCGGGCTTCCGCACGTTCATCGCCTTCAATGCGGCGCGATACGCCACCCGCCCGCGGATTGTTCGGCATTAACACCAAATAGCGTCCGGCAAGACTGACGTAGGTGGTCAATGCCGCGCCTTTGTTGCCGCGTTCTTCTTTATCAACCTGCACGATAATTTCTTGTTTTTCGCGCAAGACTTGTTTAATTTGCAGACGACCATTTTTTTTCTTGTCAGCCGATGACTCGGTTGATAATTCGGTTTCAGTATCGTCTGCTGGGTTTTCTGCATCATTGTCTTCTGCGATGTCTATATCTAGTTCTTCGCCCATTTCCTCATCGTAATAACTGCTTTTGGCGATGTCTTTCATGGGTAAAAAGCCATGCCGATCCGCGCCATAATCAATAAAAGCCGCTTCTAAGCTGGGTTCGATACGGGTGATCACACCTTTATAGATGTTCGATTTGGTTTGTCGCTTGCTGCGCGTTTCAATATCGAAATTGTACAGGCGTTGACCATCTACCATAGCAACGCGGAGTTCTTCCGGTTGCGTTGCGTTAATTAAGATTCTTCTCATGTCCTGAATTCCTTGGAATTAAACTCCCGCACGCTGTTTAAAAAATAACGGGAGCCTGGGCTGTCAGATTGCAACAGCCTTGTTGAATAAAAAAACCAGTAACAGGAAGAATAAAGACTGAGCGAGAAAGAAGCGGGCAGGGATGACAGAGGCGTTAATAAACACTGTTCTTTTGTGTATTATACGCCGCGCTGTGCTTATCAGCAGACAAATATGGCAGTTTGTGCAAAATATTCGATCAAGTTGACACAAGATTAAGGTTTTTATTTGTCTGTATCTGTCATGGACTATTGGCTTTATAGATACCATGATATGACAAGCACCCAGTCCTCCACATAAAAACCTGATAGATTTCAAGGAATGGAGGCTGAATGCTTATATTAGTGCTTTTTAAAGCCTAAACAATTTTTAGCATACCGCTAAAAATTGCCAACTGAGACTGAGATAGCCTATTTATGCTTCGTATCCTAGCCTCATCAATGCAAAATTCCATTAAAACGCTTATTGAAAACTGTGTTTGCAGTCAATCCAATCAAGCGGCACGCTCAAGTGCTTTATTATCCTGTTACCTGACTTCATAATACAGAGGTTAGTTATCGGACTGTGTGTTGTGCCTAGAAAAAAACCTCTACTGCTTGGCTTGCAGATGATAAATTTTCCACCTTTTGCGCATTAATTTCGGACTTCTACATCTGAAAATAAAGGCTCAAATAGGTGTTTTGCGTGTTTATCACTCAACAGCATCATTTATCTATATTGAAAAAATTGAGAATGCTAAACTACCCTCTTGCGAGAACAGCGAGTCTTACGATGCAGATGGTTGCCATAATCACGCATAAAAAAACCTATCAAAATGCGGGTTGGACAAAAGAAACGACTCAACATACCGGAACAAGATAAAAAAGTAACTGCTTAAACAGGCTCATAAGTCTTTATACTGCACCCTAGAGCTAAAACTGCTTTTAATCGCTATAACAAAGCAAAAAATACAGTTTTTGGTGGCTATGGGTACAAGTTTAAGCAGGATCATTCAGGCTTGCTCGACAGGTTATGTATTTTGTTTTTCTTTGCAACCTTGCTTTTCAAGTGCGGCTAATATAGCAGTGTTAGAAGCCATCTGGCAACTTGTTATAATACAAAATTTAGCCACATCACGCTTTTTTAAAAGGACAACACTTAAACTCATGTCTGAACCGATTTTTAACCCAGTTTCTTTTGTGAAAATTAATCCCTTACAAGCCGGACAACGGATTGATAATTTTCTGCTTAAACACCTTAAAAACGTCCCCAAAAGCCACATTTACCGCCTTTTGCGCAAAGGGCAAGTGCGCGTCAATAAAGGGCGCGTCAAGCCCGTCTATAAACTACAAACGGGCGACACACTGCGCATTCCGCCGTTACAATTAGAACTCAAAGAACCCCTGTCGGTGTCAAGCAACAGTTCCCGTTTGCAACAATTAGCGCGAGCTATTTTGTATGAAGACCAGCAATTACTGGTACTAAACAAACCAGCGGGCATGGCAGTGCATGGCGGCAGCGGTATCAATTTTGGCGTCATTGAAGGCTTACGCGCCCTATATCCGCAAGCCCCCTATTTAGAATTAGTACATCGTTTAGATAGAGACACCTCCGGTTGTTTATTGATTGCTAAAAAACCCGCCTGTTTGAAACAATTACACCAAGCATTGCGCGAGCAGCAAGTGGGTAAATACTATGCGGCTTTAATCAAGGGAAACTGGGAGGCTCATTTAGCACAGATCAACGCGCCACTACTCAAGAATGTGGTTAAATCCGGCGAGCGTATTGTGCGCGTGGATGCAGAAGGCAAATCCGCACTCAGTCGTTTCAAATTGCAACAGCGGTTTACGCAAAGTTGTTTAGTGCAAGTCAAACTCGACACCGGACGCACCCATCAAATTCGTGTCCACGCAGCACACACAGAACATCCGATAGCGGGTGATAGCAAATATGGTGACGAGGCATTTAATCAAGAAATGCGCGATTTAGGCTTAAAGCGTTTATTTTTACACGCAGAAACGCTGCACATCCCCGCCCTCGGCGAACAGTCCGCGCAGCATTTCCAAGCTCCTTTACCGGAAGAATTAAAGCAGGTGTTAGTCAAACTCAGCCCAATATAAGCCATCAGGTGACGCGGTTAGGCATGAAATGGTTTTTGCTGCACAACACCGCTTGACGCGCAACGGCTGTCAGTCTGTTTTACCGTCTGTTTTGACAGACGCTGAACGCTTGCAAAACATAGCCATGAAACCAAACTTTACATCTTTAACAACGCACAGAGGACCGGTATGAAATCTCCACTATTTTTAGTTTTCTTATTAAGCAGTAGCTTAAGTTGGGCAAATCCCGTCCCTATTTTTGTCAGCGTTCTGCCGCAAAAGCACTTCGTTGAGCAGGTCGGCGGCGAGCAGGTGCAAGTCTCAGTGATGGTACAGCCCGGACACAGTCCCGCCACCTACGAGCCTAGCCTGAAGCAAATGACCCAACTCAGCCAAGCCGCCGCCTATATTCGCATTGGCGTACCCTTTGAAAACATCTGGATGCCACGCCTACAAAAAAACAACCCACAACTGCGCGTCATTGATGCGCGACAAGGCATGGAATTATTAGACCTCGCAGAACACGCGCATGAGCATGAACACCATCATCATGCGCACCAACATGACAGCCTAGACCCGCATGTTTGGCTAGACCCTCTGCGCGTAATACTGATGACGCGGCAGATTCAGACGCTATTAAGCGAACTCGCACCGCAACACGCGCCCTTATTTGCCGAAAATACACAACGCTTTAGCGAAACATTACAGCAGCTAGATAAAGACATTCGACAACAACTAGAAGCTGTACAGGGGCAGCGTTTTCTAGTTTTTCACCCGTCTTGGGGCTATTTTGCAAAAAGCTATGGATTACAACAGATTGCCATTGAAAAAGAAGGCAAAAGTCCAGGCGCGAAACGCCTACAAGGTTTAATTGAACAAGCAAAAGCAGCCGATATTCGCGTCATTTTTGTGCAGCAACAATTCAGTCAACGCGATGCCAAAACAGTCGCCAGTGCCATCAACGGCAGCGTGATTGCGGTTGATCCACTGGCAGAGAACTATGTGCAGAATTTACGCGAGATAGCGCGGGTGTTTGCGCAGGCATTGCGCTGATTGACGGCGGCGTGCTTTAGCATAAAAACGAGACAGCGAGAAAAGGGATTTCACACGTCCCACGCATAAAAAAAGCCGCTTAAACAAGCGGCTTTTTTTAATAACTCAGCTCATCAATCTCGCCGAGATGTAGGTTTCAGGCGGTGAGCAGTATATAAAAAAGGGTGGCATGTCAGCCGCACCCCGGCACACGACTCCACTGCTGCTGCTGCTTCCTTCCGGACCTGACAGGGTTCACAGCTTCACGTTGCGGGGGGACCGACACACCATAATAACTGGCGGAGAGAGAGGGATTCGAACCCTCGGTACGCGATTAACGTACACACACTTTCCAGGCGTGCTCTTTCGACCGCTCAGACATCTCTCCGAAGCATTTTTCGTGATAGGCGAAAAATGAAAGAGGAGGATTATAACAATGATACGCACAAAAAGCCAAGCTAAATTTTCTCTTTGTTCCGCCCTAGCCAGAGGAGACCCGTGAGGTTTTGCGCAGAGGCGTGAGCGGTTACGATAGATATGCCGCCATCGCAGCTTTAACTGCTGCGCCGCTGGTGAGTGGCGCACCCAGGTCGGATAGCACCGATTCTAAGCTATTTAAGCAGAACAATACATTTTTCTTGTTCGCGCTATATCCCATCAAGCCAATACGCCAAACTTTACCCGCCAACGGACCTAAACCGGCACCGATTTCGAGCTGATAATCCTCCAACAGACGTTTGCGCACGGCGGCTTCGTCAATGCCTTCGGGAACGCTGACGGCGTTGAGTTGTGGTAGGCGTTCCGCTTCAGGCACGATAAAGCTTAAACCCATAGCTATCAAGCCGGCGCGTAAGGCTTGGTGGTGATAAGCATGACGCGCCCAAGCGTTTTCTAAACCTTCTTCTTGCAACATCAGCAGGCTTTCATGGAGTGCGTAGAGGCTGTTAATCGGTGCGGTGTGGTGGTAAGCGCGTTTAGTCCCTTGCCCCCAGTAACCCATGACTAAGTTCATGTCTAAAAACCAGCTTTGTACGGGCGTGGCGCGACCTTTGATAACCGCTTGTGCGCATTCGCTGAAGCTTACTGGGGATAAGCCGGGGACGCAGGATAAGCATTTTTGTGAGCCGGAATACACCGCATCAATACCCCATTCGTCAACTTTAAGCGGCGTGCCGCCCAACGAGGTGACGCTATCGACAATGCTCATCATGCCATATTTTTGCGCCAAAGCGCACAGGGTTTGGGCGTCAGATTGTGCGCCGGTGGAGGTTTCGGCGTGAACAAAGGCGACGGCTTTGGCATCTGGATGTTGCTGCATGGCTTGTTCAACTTTGTTGGCATCTACGGCTCTCCCCCATTCGTCTTCGATCATAATGGGTTCCGCGCCGCAGCGCAGGGCATTTTCTTTCATGCGTCCGCCAAATACGCCGTTTTGACAAATAATGACTTTGTTGCCGGGCGCCAGCAAGTTGACAAAGCAGGCTTCCATACCGCTAGAACCGGGCGCGGAAATCGGCAATGTCAGTGCGTTTTGGGTTTGAAAGGCGTATTGCAGAAGTGCTTTGAGCGATTCCATCATCTCGATAAATACTGGGTCTAGGTGTCCGATGGTGGGTTTTGCCATTGCCAGTAAAACACGCGAAGGAACATCTGAAGGACCGGGCCCCATCAGGGTGCGTTGCGGTGGAATAAAAGATTGTGTAGGCATTTACAGAACTCCATAAGGATTATTGAAGGTGGCTTTTAGGCAAAAATCTGAGGGGTTTAATGCCCCGCAGATTTTGCAACGAGGGCGTTCTATATCAAGAGCGCGTTCCTGAAGACAGGCGAGTGTATTCTTCGGTGCGCGAATCGGACCAGCCGAGTGCTTGTTTAGCCGCATCGTTGCTATATACCATATCGCGGGTGGCAGCGGCGATGGGATATTCGACATCCACCTTGCCCTTGCCCATGAGTTTTTTCAGCAGTGACGCGCTTTTGCCCGCGAAGCGTAAGAACCAGGGTGGCAAAAAGAAGGGGCGAATTTCCATGCCTTTGCGCCGTCCCCAAACGCGAATCCAGTCGGCAAATAAGAGTTGCTGGCTGGCGACTATATTAAAGGCTGTGCCGTCGGCGGCTTTTTCCACGCCTAATACAATGGCTTCTGCGACATCTTGCACATGCACATACGCCATGTGATTTTTGCCGTCGCCGAAGTTTAAGCCGATTCGCCAAGGACCGATTTTGATGATTTTTTTCGCGGGTCCTTTTTTCTCGTCAAAAATCGGTCCGGGGCGATAAACCACCAGTGCCATGCCTTTGCGGTCATAAGCCTCCATCCACCGCTCGGTGGCGATTTTTTCTGCCGGATAGATAAAATCAGCTTGATCGCCGCTGGCAAACGGCGTGGTTTCTGTGACCAAGCCGGCGCCCGTGCCGCCCATGCCATAAACGGCTACCGAGCTTAAAAAAATGTATTTTTTCACGCCCGCTTTAACGCAGGCTTCAAAGAGTTGCTGCGTGCCGCTTTCGTTCAGTGTCGGACGTGCTGCGTCAAAGCGGCTAAACGCCCAGCCGCTATGAATGACGCAATCTACGTCTTGAAGGGCAGTTTGTAGCAAATCGGCATCGGCAAATGATCCCCAGACCACTTCAACATCGCCCAATGCCTTGTATTCGCGGCGCGTGATGGTGTGGCGGTTGAGCATAATGCGCAACGAGTAGTTGTTGTGCAGCAAGACATCGGCAATGTGACGACCTAAAAAACCGGAGAATCCAACCAGTAAAATTTTCATTGAGCAGCTTCCTTCTTGGCGGCGATGTTAAGACTGTCAGGTTTAGCATTAATGTGTTTGACATCGTTTAATGGGTGGCTGTTGGCATCGTTCCAAATGGTGTCGAGCATTTCTGTCATTTGTTGAATGACGCTTGCTTTCACAATCAGACGATCTTTGCCTTCAATAGTCTGATAAAAGTTTTCAACCAGCGCGAAAATCCCCGGTGCTTTCCGCAGCCGTCCGATTAACACTTTGAAAATATTAGCGATTGAACCGAACGCTATAGACCAACCGATGCTCAGGCTGGAGGTGATTTTTTTCACCATGCCGGGCGGTCCGCTTGAGCGAATAACGCTGATGACTTGGCGCGTCATGTCAATCGTAATAGTGCCTTTTTCCAAATAATAATTGGCTACGCGATGCCCGTTGCCATGCCCTAGCGACAAGGTGAAAGAGCCGATCTGATCGTCATTCTGCATACTGATGTGCAGTAAATCGGGACGGTCATAGGGCAAGATATTGCGATGCGCATAGTGGTATTGATAGCTATCCACTTGCCCCAGCACGTCAACCACTAAACTGGCGGGGTGATCGACCATATTTTGCAATACGCCGCCTTTGCTGGCATACGCCCAATGATCGGCGCGACCATCAGGTACGCTATTGCCGCCCCAGGCGCACATGAAATCACAATGCACCGCAATCAAACGTCCAAATTCGCCGGAATCTATCAAGGCTTTGGCTTGCATGACAACCGGCATTCCCAAGGTGCTGTAACCGGCAGCTAAGACACGATTTTTTTCCTTAGCCAGTTGTTGTAATTGACGATATTCAGCCGGGCTTTCGGTCAGCGGCTTTTCCAAATACACATGACAACCCGCTTCTAAAGCCTTTTTCGCCGCGGCAAAATGCGCCATCACCGGGGTTAAAATATGGAGGGTGTCGGGCTTTTCGTTGTCTAACAGATTTTCAATACTGCTATAAGCCCCGCCTTGTGCGCCGATTTTGCTCGCAAATTGGCGAGCCTCATCGAGATTGACATCACAGACGGAAATATGCGCCTGCGGTTGGATTTTTTTCAAAATCCCCACATGGGTATTGGCAATAATACCGCAGCCAATCAGACCAATTTTCATAGTTAATTCCTATTGATGTAGCGTTGAAGTTAATACGAGAATTACTTAAATTATTGAATTTCAAATGATAAAAACAAGCGTCTTGAGGGGCTACATTGTGCCATATTTTCCTCTATATTGCTGCATCTATTGATTTTAGCATCACCGAGTTTCCTACGCTTCCCGCCATCAGCGGTTGCGCCAAAACAGCGCATTGTTGCCCCTATTATCCCTATATTGGTGCGCTGTTTTGGTGCATAATGCCGTTTGCAACACTTTGTTTCAAATTAAGCATTTGAATAATATAGAGTTGTATAAATGGCATAGCTGTTGCCATTAAGTCACATAAGCGTCGCTAGTGCGCTATGGGCTACTCGCTTGTCCGGGCAAACTGCACAAGGTTTTGCTCAGGCGTATTCAATCAAAATCCATGAGAGATGTTCGTAATGAAAAAATCAATTTTATCTTCTGCTTTGTCCTCTGCCTTATTGGTAGCAGCGGCTACGCCTATGGTGTTTAGCGCCGCGGCGACGGCAGAATTGAGCGGTAATATCGGCGTGTTTTCTAAGTATATGTTGCGCGGTTTGACTGAAAACGAAGATGTAGCAGTGCAAGGCGGCTTAGATTACGCACATGAGACCGGCTTTTATGCGGGTTGGTGGGCTTCTAATTTAGGCTATGGCGATCCCGATAAAGGCAAAGGCTTTGAGCATGACTTTTATTTGGGCTACAACGGTGCTGTCGATACATTCAGCTACGGTATTGGACTCTTTCAGTACCTTTATATGGATGTCAGCGATTCCGATTTAACTGAAATCGCGCTGAATGTGGGCTTTGACGCGGGCGAGGCAGGCAGCTTTGGTTTAGCCACGCAGGTGCTGTTGAATGATGGGGCTTGGGGTAATTCGGGCGATACTTATTTGTCTGCGTCTTATGAAAAAGCACTGCCAAAAGATTTCACCTTAGGCGCGACTTTGGGGTATTACTTCTATGATGATAGCTTTAGCGAATATGGTGTAGAGACTGTTAAAGACAGTTCTTTTCGTCATTTAGATATTGGCTTGTCGCATCCTATTGGTAAAACAGGTGCGGATATGGCGTTGACTTATGTGTTGGGCGGCAAAGATCGCATGGATACGGATATAGATGACAGCTTTGTATTGTCTGTCAGCTATGCTTTCGACATCTAGGAGGCAAAAAATACCTGCCTAAACCTGACAGGTGTTTAAAACCTGTCAGGTTTGGCGAGGACTTTATGCAATCGGTGATTATTTTTAAAGTTAAAGGAGTTTTTTATGAAAATGGTAAGCGCGATCATCAAGCCCTTTAAGCTTGATGATGTCCGTGAGGCACTGTCAGAAATTGGCGTGCAAGGGGTGACTGTGACTGAAGTTAAAGGTTTTGGTCGGCAAAAAGGTCACACCGAATTGTATCGTGGTGCGGAATATGTGGTGGACTTTCTGCCCAAAGTAAAAATCGATGTCGCCGTGGCAGGTGATTCATTAGACAAGGTGATTGATGCCATCAGCGGTGCTGCCAATACCGGCAAAATCGGCGATGGCAAAATCTTTGTTTACGACTTAGAACAAGTGATTCGTATCCGTACCGGTGAAACGGGTCAAGACGCACTATAAACCTGCAACAATTAGGAGATATTTCCAATGCAAGATAAAACTTTTAATCTTAGTGGCAAACTGCTGGCAGGCGGCTTATTAGCCGCGCTGCTGCCCAGTATTGCCCTCGCCGAAGAAGTCGCTTTGAATGCGGGTAACACCGCGTGGATGCTGACGGCTACCGCTTTAGTGTTGTTTATGACCATTCCCGGCTTGGCATTATTTTATGCGGGCATGGTACGTTCCAAAAACGTGCTATCGGTGTTAATGCAGTGTTTTGCCATTACCGGCTTGATGTCTATTTTATGGATGCTGTATGGCTACAGCTTGGCATTTACTAGCCATGCCAGCGAATCGGTCAACATGTTCGTTGGCGGCTTTGAAAAAGTTCTGCTCATAGGCATCACTCCCGATACCTTAAGCGGCGATATTCCCGAATATCTATTTATCACCTTCCAAATGACCTTCGCTATTATCACGCCCGCCTTGATTGTCGGCGCGTTTGCCGAGCGCATGAAATTTTCCGCCATGCTGATTTTCATGGGGTTATGGTTGACCTTTGTTTACGCACCCGTATGCCATTGGGTTTGGGGCGGCGGCTGGATGGGCGGCGATGGAGTCATCGATTTCGCTGGCGGCACAGTCGTTCATATTAACGCAGGTATTGCGGGTCTGGTCGCAGCGATTGTTATCGGTAAACGCAAAGGTTATCCAAAATCGCCTATGCCACCACACAACTTAACCTTGACTGTCATCGGCGCTTCAATGCTGTGGGTGGGCTGGTTTGGCTTTAATGCCGGCAGTGCGTTAGCCGCAGACGGCACCGCTGCATCTGCCATGTTAGCCACTCAAATTGCCACCGCAGCGGCGGCATTAGGCTGGATGTTCAGTGAATGGATTTCGCACGGCAAACCCAGCGTGTTAGGCATTGCCTCTGGTGCAGTAGGCGGTCTGGTCGCGATCACCCCTGCCTGCGGTTCGGTAGGTCCTATCGGCGCATTAGTGATCGGCTTGGCTTCAGGGGTTATCTGCTTTATCAGCGCGACCAAACTGAAAAAAGCACTGGGCTACGACGATTCTCTGGATGTCTTCGGTGTTCACGCGGTAGGCGGTATTGTCGGGGCTATTTTAGTCGGCGTATTTGCCGCCCCAGCACTGGGCGGCTTAGGCTTCGGCGGCGACAACGCAACTATCATGTCACAAGTGATTGTGCAAGCCAAAGGGGTCATTGCCACCATCATCTACACCGCTGTGGTCAGCTTCATTCTGCTAAAAATCATCGATATGCTGATTGGTTTGCGTGTCAATGAAGAGCAAGAAACCGAAGGGCTGGATATGGCACTGCACGACGAGCGTGGTTATATCCTCTAAACATACAGCAGCAAGCTTCGATTTTTCTATGATCTCCCTCCTGAAGCTACCTCCTGACGGCAAATAGGAACAGTAGCGTTATAGGGCATCCTCATCGGATGCCCTTTTTTTGCTTCAATTTATGTCAAAATTATGCTACTAATACAGCATGAAAATACCTGTTTTATCTTTATACGTGCTTCTATTTATTGCGCTTTTTACCAGCGGATGTGCGCATTTAGCCGACTCGCAAGCGCCCGCCGCGAAAGAATATAGTGCCGCCCATCTAGCAGACAGCAAATCCGCTTTGTTTAAGCCGCTTAGTGAAGAGCGCATCCTGTTGTCCGACAAATCGCTAACTGCCTTAAGCAAAACAGCACAGGCAGCGCAAAAAATCGTCCCACAAAGCGACCCGCTACTCCCCCTAAAAAAACCCTTAAAAGCCCCCTCGCAAAGCCTGTGGCAGCGCATTGCTGACGGCTACAGCCTATTGCCGCAACAAGACAAAAACAAATTTGCCCGCACACTCAACACCTATCGCACATATCGCCGCTATTTCTCCGACATTAGCAAAAACGCCGCGCCCTATTTACATCACATCGTAGAACGCATTGAAAGTCGCGGTATGCCCCTAGAGATCGCCCTGCTACCCGCCATAGAAAGCGCGTTTCGTCCTCATGCGCGCTCGCCTTACCACGCCGAAGGGCTGTGGCAGTTCATCCCCAGCACCGGGCGCATGTTTGGCTTACAACAAAACAGTTGGTACGACGGGCGGCGTGACGTGATGGCAGCCACCGATGCCGCCTTAGATTATTTACAATCGCTGCATAAAAATCTCAATGGCAACTGGTTACATGCGATAGCCGCCTATAATTGCGGCGAAGCCAACGTGCGCCGTGCCATTCAAAAAAATCTAGCGCAAGGCAAAGCCACCGATTACTGGTCATTAGACCTTCCCAAAGAAACCCAAGCCTATATCCCCAAACTCATGGCTTTATCAGAAATCATTAGCAACGCCGATGACTACGGTATCACCCTAGAGGACATCCCCAACCAACCCTACTTACGCAAAATTGACATAGGCGAGCAAATCGACTTAAAACTCGCCGCACAACTCGCTGATATTTCCTACCCAAAACTCCAACGTCTCAACCCCGGCTTTAAGCGTAGCACCATGTCGCCCAGCGGACCTTTTTACCTTGTCCTGCCGACTGAAAAAGTCGATCTGTTTCGACAGCGTTTAGCCCAGACCCACGACAAACTGCCCAATGGTCAGCCAACACCAGAGGCGGAAGCTGACAGCAACACAGCTAAGAAGACAGCCGCTGACACAAAACACTATCGCATTCGCTCAGGTGATAGCCTGTGGACTATTGCGCGTCGCCACGACACCAGCGTCAAAACACTGACCCAACTCAATCGCATTGATAAAAAAACCCGCTTGCGTATTGGCAGAACCCTATTAGTCCCCGCCCCAGGCAACACCCATGCAGGCGCGCCCAGCTCTAAAACAACGGCTTTACTCTCCGCCGCCTCTCACCCGCAGCGCGTACACACCATACGTTCCGGCGATGTGCTGGGCAAAATAGCCGAACAGTACAACACCAGCATTCAAGCCCTGTGCGACTTAAATGGCATCAGCCGCCAAACCACGCTACGCGCCGGGCAAACACTGCTGATTCCCGCAACACCCAAGGCGCGGGGTATTTAACTGGAAGTTGCTCGTTCCCATCAATAATTTCTAAAAACCTGACAGGTCTTGAAGACCTGTCAGGTGTGTTTCAGGCATTTAATTATCTGAAAATTTGTAGGAGGATATTCATTATGCAAGCTAGGTTTTTGAAGGTTTTGTGCGCCATACTGTGCGGCTGCAATGTGGCATTGGCGGATGATTTTCCTCGTTCCCAGTCTGCGCGTGGGAATGCCAGCATAGAGTTGCCTCAACAAGAAACAGCCCAGCCAGACCCCTATCAGCTTGATGATCAGCCGCGTATTCGTGCGCTTAAATATCCTAGCTGGTTCAAGCACAGCTTTTTAGATTTGCGCGAGGATATTAAAGCAGCGAGAAATAACGGCAAACTGGGGATTATTGTTTATTTTGGGCAGGAAAATTGCGCTTATTGCGAGGCTTTGTTGGACGTTAATTTTACCCAGCGTCGAGATATTGTGAGTTATATCGAGAAGTTTTTTGATGTCATTGCCATAGATATTTGGGGCGATTTAGAGGTGATTACCCCGTCCGGGCAGACACTCACTGAAAAGCAATTTGCTGACTCAAAGAAAACCAATTTCACGCCTTCGCTGGTATTTTACAACACCTGGGGACAAGAGGTATTTCGGATGCGTGGTTATTATCCGCCGTATCGTTTTCGTGCCGGTTTGGATTATGTAGTGGGCGAGTATTATCGTCAGCAAAATTTTCGTCATTACTTAGAACGCGCCGAGCCGCCTATGGTGTTTGAGGAAAATGAGTTGAATTTCCATGATATTTTCGCGCGCAAGCCGTATGTGCTGGATCGTAGCAAAGCCCGTGCATCGCGTCCGTTGGTGGTATTTTTTGAGCAGAGCAAGTGTCATGCTTGTGATGTGCTGCATTCTGGACCCTTGAAAGACCCGTTGTTATTACAAAACTTGCGTAATATGGACGTAGTGCAACTGGACATGTGGGCAAATACGCCCGTGCTGACACCCGACGGTCAGAAAACCACGGCGCGTGCTTGGGCGGATGCGTTGAAGTTGTTTTACACGCCGACGCTGATTTTTTTTGATGAGCAGGGCGAGGAGATTATTCGCGTTGATTCCACCGTACGTTTATATCGCCTAAGTCGCGTAGTGCAGTATGTGTTAAGCAAGGCGTATCAAGACTATCCGATTTTTCAGCGTTGGCATACGTCACAAGTTCAATCGCAGCTAGAATAATGCAGCCCGTCCTGAAACCCGTCAGCTTTATTGTGCATTTTGGAGGAGAAAATGAAGCCATTATATTTTTTTATCTGCTTATGTTATCTAGGCTTTAGCTCAGGAGGGCAAGCCGATCCGTATGTCTCAGAACAGTCGCTACAGCATTTATCGCCGCATAAAGCCCTGCTGGAAAGGCCCGCACCGGAACTGGGCAGCGAAGGCAGCAAAGCATTAGCCGACACGCCCGTTCCCTTGTCCATTACCGCCAGCGGTGAAAACATTTTTTATGTATCGGACGAAGAAGAATATTGGCAAAGCATGGCTGACGAGGCTTTTATTGAAGAGGTTACTGAAGAAGATAGACACGCACAGAATGCGCAAGAGGAGGATGTACCTGTACCCCTTAGCATTGAATTGGTTGAAGAAGATATACTGGCAAAGCCCGAAGAAGGTCCTTATCCGGTATTCATTGAGGTGGCTGAAGAGGATCAGGTAACGCCTTACCAGACCTTCAGTGACGTGCCGATGTTGCGCAACATCAACATTCCCGACTGGTTCAAAAGCACTTTTCTGAATCTACCGGAAGACTTAAAAAATGCCATTGATGCAAATCAGCAGGGCTTAATGGTGTACTTTGGTCAGCGGCATTGTGCTTATTGCGAGGCGATGCAAAAAACAGTGTTTAATCGCCCTGATTTACGCGCCTATATTGAGCGTCATTTCGACGCAATAGCGATTGATGTGTGGGGCAAGCTGGAAGTGACCACCATGCGCGGAGAAATCACCAATGAAACTCAATTTGCCAATGATGAAGGCACTTATTTCACCCCTTCCTTGCTATTTTACAATGCGCAGGGTGAAGAGGCTTTACGTTTGCGCGGCTATTATCCGCCTTATGTGATCCGCTCGGCACTCGATTATGTCATCAGCCACAGCTATCGCCAGGAAACTTTTCCAGAATATCAAGCACGCGGCAAGCCGCCCGAAAACCTTAAGCATTCGCAAAAACTGCATGTCGATCCTTCTTTCATGCAGCCGCCCTACGTGCTGAATCGCCAAATCATGCCAGCAGAGCGTCCGTTGCTGGTGTTGTTTGAACAACCGCGCTGTCATGCCTGCAATATTCTCCACACAGATTTACTCGCTGATCCCGCCATTCAAAAACGCTTTAGCCAATTTGATGTGGTACAGCTTGATATTTTCAAAGATACGCCGCTATTAACCCCCGACGGACAGAAAACCACTGCCAAACAATGGGCAGCGCAACAAGGTATTTTCTACACACCGAGCCTGTTATTTTTTGACTTACACGGCGCGGAAGTCTTTCGTGTTGAATCAGTGATTCATCACGTCCGTCTCAATCAGGTGCTGAGATATGTGTTGCAACGTGGCTATGAAGAAACCCCCATGTTTGAACGCTGGATTTCTCGCCAATTAAGCGTAGAAGAAGAAAAATCTTAGCCATCTCACGCCATGCACATCGACCCCCTGCCCCATTACCAAACCGCGTTTGAGGCGTTAGCCGAAAGCCCAGCGGACATCTGGCTAGACACCCTACCGCAACAGATTCAAGCCGCGTTTGACCACACCCAGCACGGACATTTGTCCGCTTGGTGGACGGCTTTGCAGCAATTACCGCAGTTTGATTTTCAGCACAGCGACTTAAATCAAGCCGTTGTCAGTGCTGGCGAGGCGGCTGATTTAAGCGACGCGCAACGCGCCGCACTGCAACAACAACTGATGCGCTGGCATCCTTGGCGCAAAGGACCTTTTAGCATTGGCGGTTTATTGATCGACAGCGAATGGCGTTCGGATTGGAAATGGCAACGGCTGGCGGCTGCGATTAGCCCGCTACACGGGCGCACCGTGCTGGACGTAGGCTGCGGCAATGGCTATCACTGCTGGCGCCTGTTAGGCGCAGGTGCAAAACAGGTCATCGGCATTGATCCGACCATTCTCAGCGTCTTGCAATTTCTGCTGATAAAACACTTTATCGGGCAACACTGCAAGGCATGGGTGCTGCCGTTGGGCATTGAAGCCTTGCCGCCGCAATTACAAAGCTTTGACAGCGTCTTTTCTATGGGCGTGTTATACCATCGCCGCTCGCCGCTGGATCATTTGCTCGAACTGCGCGACTGCCTGCGCTGCGGCGGTGAATTAATCCTAGAGACACTGGTCATTGAAGGCGCGTTGGGGCAGGTGTTAGTCCCCGAAGGACGGTACGCAAAAATGCGCAATCTGTGGTTTATTCCCACCCCGCCGACCTTGCTCAGTTGGCTCAAACGCTGTGGTTTTATCAATATTCGCCTGTTAGATGTCACGCCAACTTGCTTTGAAGAACAACGCAGCACCGCCTGGATGCGCTTTGAATCCTTACGCGATTTTCTGCATCCTGACAATCCGCAACTCACCGTTGAAGGCTTACCCGCACCGCGCCGCGCCTTGTTTATCGCAAACAAACCCTGAGATCATGCTGGCAAACCTCAGCCAAATCTCAGCCACTTTTTAGAACATGAGCTGTCATCCGCTCACACAGGAAAAAATCATGGCATTACGCATGAACACCCGCTGGCACAAAGACAAAGAACGCTCCAAACCCGAAGTCGCCTCAGCCATCGCCTTTATTATCTGGCGCATTGGAATGCAGGCGTTACTAGAACTCGAAAACGAAGGTTTTATCACCTACAGCAACGATCACCGTTTGCAAATCATGGCAGAATTTCTTGCCTTCTTGCTGCAAGTCACCGATCGCCTGTCTTATGAAGACAAAATGGCAGACGAAGATCGGCAAATATTCATTACCGCCATCGCCAAGCATCTGGTGCGCACCTTTGCAGAAAACAAAGCCGAGTTACGCGGACCCGGCGAATACGCGCAACCCCTGATTGATTTACTCAACCAGCGTTCCGAAGAATACGCACATTTATCCTTTGCCGGCGGCGAAGCCAAAGTCGATTTTTTGCGCCATTTTGGTGAATGTTTGCAGCAGACCATGAGCGACGATAAAGACAGATATTGGATTGTGCAACGCGCGATTGAGCTAGACGGACCTGAAGCGATTAAACAGTTGACCAAAGCCTTGAATAATCTAGCGGACTAGAGGAAAGCCGTTCCCACGCAGCGCATCACTACCGTCAAGTTAAGGCTGGGAGTGCTAATCTCCCGATTAGCGCAGCGGCTGAAAGCCGCTTGTGCTGGTCGGGAGACCACAAAGACGGGCGCAGGTTTGTAACCTTGACCCGCAAATCGGCAGCGTGCCATCATCCCGCGCGCTTCGACGAAAAGATGTCGCGCACCCTACCGGGCTACAGGGCTACCGTGCCAAATGCAAATGACATTGATAAAAAAACAAAGGAGCAAAACCATGCAAACCGTCACCGTATCGCCCAAATTTCAAGTCATTATTCCAGCGGACATCCGCCGTAACTTGAATTTACAAGCCGGTCAAAAAATACAAATCATTCAATGTGGAGAACGCATTGAACTGATCCCGGTCAAACCCGTCAAAACCATGCGCGGTTTTTTACGTGGCATCGACACCAACGTACCGCGAGAGGCGGATCGCGTATGAACGTGGTCGATTCTTCCGCTTGGTTAGAATATTTCGCCGACGGGGCAAATAGTGCGGCGCAGTTGTCTCATGAACTTAAATTACCGATGGCGGACAGCTTGATCTTGGCAACTGCACGCTGGTCTGGTGCGATCTTGTGGACACAGGACAATGATTTTGAGGGTATCGAAGGTGTGCGGTATATTGGCAAAGGATAGCAAACATGATAGATAAACACGTCAGCCAACAGATTCAAGGGCAACCAAACATCATCGGTGAAACGGGTGAATTGTACCGTAAGCAAGCGCGGTAGGATGGGTAGAGGCGCGCCACGCTGTTTGATTTTGAGACGGACTTTATCGCGCCGAAACCCATCGTTCAAGGTAAACTCCCACGTAGAAACGTAGGAACGAGCCAAACATTCAATGTAGGGTTTGCGCCGCGTCTTTTTGCGGCGCGAACGCGGATAGGTCGGCATTGCCCGCGTGCGCGACGAAAAGATGTCGCGCACCTACCGGGCTCAGTGGCGGCGGCGGTCGCCTGAGCTTAGGCGTTATGCCCTTAAATACGTTGCTAGTCTTGTGTAAATACATTAAAGAGATTTTATGAAGAAAAGAGCATCTAGGAATAGAACCCTTACCTGCGATCAGCTTGAGATTGAACGCTTGTCACAGGATATTAAATATATAGAAAGCAATGCTGCCCCTGATGATCTTTATGGGCAAGTAATATCAGGTGATATTTTTACTCTATGTAGTTTTTTTCCTGAAAATCTTGTTGATCTTGTTATATTGGATCCTCCATACAACATATCAAAGAATTATAATGGTCATCTTTTTAAAGAAAAAGAAAAAGAAGAATACCATTCTTGGTTTGATGAAATGATAAACAAATTAAAGCCATTATTGAAACCTTCTGCCACAATATATGTTTGTTCAGATTGGAAAACTTCAACTATTATTGCTCCAATACTAGAAAAGCATTTTTATGTTCGCAATAGAATTACTTGGGAGCGAGATAAAGGGCGTGGAGCAAAAACTAATTGGAAAAACAACACGGAAGATGTATGGTTTTGCACTCTTTCTGACGATTATTACTTTGATGTTGATGCTGTAAAGTTGAAACGTAAGGTGATTGCACCCTACAAAGTAAATGGAGAGCCAAAAGATTGGACTGAAGAAAAAAACGGGAATTATCGTTTAACGCATCCATCCAATATTTTGACTGATATAACTATCCCTTTTTGGTCTATGCCTGAAAATACCGATCATCCAACACAAAAGCCAGAAAAATTAATAGCAAAGCTAATACTAGCTAGCTCACAACCGACTGATGTTGTTTTTGACCCATTTCTAGGAAGTGGTACAACTGCTGTTGTCGCTAAGAAATTAGGGCGAACATATTTTGGAGTAGAAATGAACACTGAATATTGTTGTTTGGCTTTGAAAAGACTAGAGTTAGCCGAAAATGATAAAACAATACAAGGATATACAGACGGTGTTTTTTGGGAGAGAAATACGCTTAATGAACAACCAACTAAACAACCACTGATAAGACAGGAAGAACTTACTCTATGAAATCAACATTTTACTACGGTGGTCACTATTTAAGAGTTGCAGAGAAAATCAAAGATTACATAAACTCATCTCTTGACTTCCTATCTCAACAAACAGTTAAAAGTACAAGAGCCGCCGGTGATGCAATTGAATCCTTAATTTCAGAAAAATTTAGTGATTTTTTAGAAGACTGGTGTTCAGAATATTCAAACGATTTCGCAAGGAGAGCAATGGCCGATCTTGCGTTCACGGATACAGAAGGGTTTTATTCTGTAGTTGATGTCAAAACCCACAGAGAAGATACAAAGTTCAATATGCCTAATCTTACATCTGTTGAACGGTTAGCACGATTTTACGAGTCAGATAATAATGTATTTTCCTTGATTATGGTTAAGTATGCAGTTGAAAGAACTAAATTGACTGCTACCGAGGTTACATTTTCTCCAATTGAATATATTAATTGGGACTGTCTAACTGTTGGCGCATTAGGGTGGGGACAGATACAAATCGCAAACTCAAATGTTATTAATCTAATTGATGGTTATTCAAGAAAGAAATGGATGCTCCAACTCTGCGAGACAATGCAAGAATTCTATCCTAAAGAAATTCTAAAAATCCAAGATCGTATTGTAAGATTTGATAATGTTAAAGATTATTGGGAGGCAAGGGAAGATATTTGGGGCTAACGAATCGCTGAAGGCCGACCACCCGCCGTCGGGCTTTTTTTGAAAAAAGGGAAAAAAAAAGAAAAAAGGGGAGAAAAAAGGGGGACGCTTCCCTTTTATGGAAAGATGAATGAGCCCGGTAGGTGATGGCACGCTGCCGAGCATTCGCGTTCGCGCCACAAAAAGACGTGGCGCAA
>CAZOSP010000024.1:0-25212 GCA_964582525.1 uncultured Thiomargarita sp.
CGGCGCAAACCCTACAAAGCTGTTGTCGTACAGACCGCAACGCGGTCAAGATAGCATTCCCAAGTGGCACTTGGGAACGAGAAATTCTCAACAGGGTAACTTTGCCAAACTCTAGTTAAGTTCGCTGTGTCAACACAAAAAATCGGGAACACAGGACTGACTGTAAAGCGCAGCCACAGCACCGCCTGCGGCGGTGGTGCTAAACTGGAATTTAGCAACGCCCAAGGCTGAATCTTAACGAATATCTTTGCCTCTGCCGCTTTTCGCTATATCCTAACGCTGTAACGATTAAATCACTGATAAGACTAACAAGGATACCGATTCTGCTATGGATAAAACCTATAACCCGCAAACCATTGAACAAAACTGGTACGACGTTTGGGAAAATAACGGCTATTTCGCGCCCCGATCTTGGATAAATTCAGCGAGCGACGCGCCTTATTGCATCATGATTCCACCGCCGAATGTGACCGGGACGCTGCACATGGGTCATGCGTTTCAGTATACGATTATGGATATGTTGACGCGCTATCACCGCATGAAGGGCGATAATACCTTGTGGCAGGTGGGTACGGATCACGCGGGGATTGCCACGCAGATGGTGGTGGAGCGGCAGTTGGCGGCGGCAGGTATAAGTCGTCATGATTTGGGGCGCGAGGATTTTGTGGCGCGGGTGTGGGCATGGAAGGCGGAGTCGGGCGGGACGATTGCGCAGCAGTTGCGACGCATGGGCGCGTCGGTGGATTGGCAGACAGAACGCTTTACTATGGATGAGGGTTTGTCTGAGGCGGTGAAGGCGGTGTTTGTGCGTTTGTATGACGAAGGGCTGATTTATCGGGGTAAGCGGTTGGTAAATTGGGACCCTGTGCTGCATACGGCGGTGTCAGATTTGGAGGTGGTGGCTGAGGAAGAAAGCGGTTTTATGTGGCATATTCGCTATCCGCTGACGGATGGCAGCGGGCATATTGTGGTGGCGACGACGCGCCCGGAAACTATGCTGGGCGATACGGCGGTGGCGGTGCATCCGGAGGATGAACGCTATCAGGCGATGATTGGTAAGAGCATTGATTTGCCGTTGACCAAGCGCACGATTCCGATTATTGCGGATGCGTATGTGGATAAGGATTTTGGCACGGGTTGCGTGAAAATTACGCCGGCGCATGATCATAACGATTATGCGGTGGGGCTGCGTCATGATTTGCCGCTGATTAATGTGCTGACCATTGATGCGAAGTTGAATGAGAACGCGCCGGAGCAATATCGCGGTTTGGATCGTTATGTGGCGCGTAAACAGTTGGTGGCGGATTTAGAGGCGCTTGATTTAATGGAGAAAATCGCGCCGCATAAATTGATGGTGCCACGCGGTGATCGTAGTCATGCGGTGATTGAGCCGTATTTGACGGATCAGTGGTTTGTGGATTTGACGCGCAAACAGCAAGCCGATGGTCGTGCGGGCGGTTGGACGGCGATCATTGAGCCGGCGTTGCGGGTGGTGCGCGAGGGGCAGGTTAAGTTTATTCCGGAAAATTGGGAGAAAACTTATTTTCAGTGGTTGGAGAATATTCAGGATTGGTGTATTTCGCGGCAGATTTGGTGGGGGCATCGCATTCCTGCTTGGTATGATGAGGCGGGCGCGGTGTATGTGGGTTATTCGGAAGCGGATGTGCGAGAAAAATACCAGATTCCGGCGGGTGATGTGCTGCGCCAAGACACGGATGTGCTGGACACTTGGTTTTCTTCGGCGTTGTGGCCTTTTTCGACTCTGGGTTGGCCTGAAAATACTCAACGGCTGCGCACTTTTTATCCGACCAGTGTATTGGTGACGGGTTTTGACATCATTTTTTTCTGGGTGGCGCGGATGATTATGATGGGGCAGAAGTTTATCGGGGAAGTACCGTTCCGCGAGGTGTATATTCACGGGCTGGTGCGCGATCAGGACGGCAATAAAATGTCGAAATCTAAAGGCAATGTGCTAGACCCGCTGGATTTGATTGACGGTATTGATTTGGAAACGCTGGTCAGCAAACGCACGACGGGTTTGATGCAGCCGGAGATGGCGAAAAAAATCGAGAAACTCACGCGCAAGCACTTTCCCGATGGCATTAACGCTTACGGCACCGACGCGCTGCGTTTTACCTTTGCGGCGTTGGCGACGACTGGGCGCGATATTAATTTTCATACCGGACGCATTGAAGGCTATCGCAATTTTTGTAATAAACTGTGGAATGCGACGCGCTATGTGTTGATGAACTGCGAGGGGCAGGACACCGGTTTGGACGGCGAGGCGGTCGAGTTGACGCAGGCGGATCGTTGGATTATTTCGCGCTTGCAGCGTGCTGAGGATCACATCAATAAGCATTATGCCAGTTACCGCTTTGATCTGATGGCGAGCGCGGCTTATGATTTTACTTGGAACGAGTATTGTGATTGGTATTTGGAGCTGTCTAAACCGGTGTTGACTCATGCTGACACGCCCGCTGCCATTCAACGCGGCACGCGCCGCACCTTGCTGCGCGTACTTGAAACGCTGCTGCGCTTGCTGCATCCGATGATGCCGTTTATTACTGAAGAGCTTTGGCAGAAGGTCGCGCCGTTGGCTGGGAGTGCTAATCTCCAGATTAGCGCAACCGCCAAAGGCGGTTCAGAAATCACCCTCATGCTCCAGCCTTTCCCACAAGCACAAAGCGACAAGTTAGACCAAGCTGCCGAGCAAGAAATCGATTGGTTACAACAAGTTATACTGGGTGTGCGGCGCATTCGCGCTGACATGGACATAGCCCCCGGTAAGCTATTGCCGATTTTGCTGCAAAATGGTTCAGACAGCGACCAAACGCGGCTCAACGCCCATCAGGATGCGATTAAAAATCTTGGGCGTTTGCACAGCATGACTTGGCTGAAGCCCGATGACACGCCGCCGGAATCGGCAATGGCACTGGCGGGCGAGATGAAGATTTTTATCCCGTTGGCGGGTTTAATCGATAAAAATGCGGAATTGGAACGCTTAAGCCGTGAAATGGGTAAAATTGACAAAGATTTGGACAAGCTTACCGCTAAACTTGGCAATCCTAACTTTGTCGATAAAGCCCCCGCCGAGGTGGTTGCTAAAGATCAGGCGCGGGTGGCAGAGTTGCAAGCTGCGCGGGATCAGTTACAAGTGCAGGCGGCGAAGATTAAGCTGTTGTCATAAAGTTAAAGCCTGCGCCTGCTGGCGTGGCTAGCGATATTTGCAACAAAAGCAACAACCGCGTAACGTAAGTCATTAAATGAAGTGCAGTTTTGAAAATACAAGGAAATTAAGGAACATGTTAGAACCAGTCAAGGTTGGAATATTAGGTTTAGGCACGGTTGGCGGCGGTGTTGTCAATGTGCTGAAGCGCAATGCAAAAGAAATCAGCAGCCGCGCCGGGCGCAGTGTGCAGATTACTCATGCCAGCGTGCGCGATTCGAATAAAAAGCGTCTCTGCGCCACAGAGGGCATTGTGTTGACAGAGCAACCGATGGACATCATCAATCGCGCTGATATTGAAATTATTATTGAATTGATTGGTGGCACGAGCCGCGCTTATGACTTGGTGATGAAAGCGATTAGCAACGGTAAACACATCATTACTGCCAATAAAGCATTGATCGCACTGCATGGCAATGAGATTTTTTCTGAAGCACAAAAAGCCGGCGTGAATGTCGCCTTTGAAGCGGCTGTGGCGGGCGGCATTCCTATCATTAAAGCCATACGCGAGGGTTTAAGCGGCAATAAAATCAACTGGTTAGCGGGAATTATTAATGGCACTAGCAACTTTATTTTGAGCGAAATGCGCGAAAAAGGGCGTAATTTCCATGAGGTGCTAAAAGAGGCGCAGGCGTTGGGCTATGCCGAAGCCGATCCCACTTTTGATGTGGAAGGGATTGATGCAGCGCACAAGCTGACCATTTTGGCGGCTATTGCGTTTGGTGTGCCGCTTAATTTTGAGGCGGTTTTCACTGAAGGTATTACCAAAATTGAGCGTATGGATGTTGAATATGCCGAGCAATTTGGCTATCGTATCAAGCACTTAGGTTTTGCACGTTGGACTGAGCAGGGGGTGGAAATGCGTGTGCATCCGACGTTAATTCCCGCCAGTCGTCTGATCGCCAATGTCAATGGTGTGATGAACGCGGTATTGGTCAATGGTGATGCCGTTGGACCAACGCTGTACTATGGTGCGGGTGCTGGCTCAGAGCCAACGGCTTCGGCAGTTGTATCGGATTTGGTGGATGTGGTGCGCACGCTGACCGTTGACCCAGAAAATCGCGTACCGCATCTTGCCTTCCAGCCCGATAGCATTTTCCACAATATGCGTTTTCTCGATATTGAAGACATCGAAACCGCCTATTATCTGCGTATGTTGGCGGATGATCGCCCCGGTGTATTGGCGGATGTGACAAGAATTTTGAGTGAAACCGGCATTAGCATTGAAGCCGTGTCACAAAAAGAACCCCCTGAAGGTGTTAAGCAAACTAACATTGTGTTGCTTACGCATAAAGTAAAAGAAAAACAAATGGAAGAAGCTTTGCAGCGCATTGAAGCTTTGCAACAAATTCGTGGGCGTGTGATGCTGATTCGTTTAGAAACACTGCATTAAAAGGTGAGGCGGGCACGTAAACCTTCTATAGTGCTTCAGATCAATAATTTCCAAAAACCTGACAGGTCTTGAAGACCTGTCAGGTTTGTTTCAGAAATATCTGAACGGTTACACACCCGCCGCTGTCGCTGTCCACTTAGCCGCATGGATTTCTAATTGTCTCGCGGTCAATAAAAACACGCCATGACCGCCCTGCGCGAAGTCTAGCCAAGTAAAATCCACTTCCGCGTAGGTCTCCATCAACGCCGCTTGACTAGCCCCGACCTCGACAATCAACACCCCCTCCTCGTTGAGATGCTGCGCCGCGTCGCGCAAAATGCGTTTGACTACATCCAAGCCATCCGCACCCGCCGCCAGTCCCAGTTCTGGCTCATGCTGATATTCAGGCGGCATGTGCGCCATTTCTTGCGCATCCACATAAGGCGGATTGCATACAATCAAATCGTAGCGTCGCCCTTGCAAATGCTCAAACAAGTCGCTTTGCAGCACGGTCACCTGTTCTTGTAAGCCGTAATCCTCAACATTTTGCTGCGCAACTGCTAAAGCTTCAGTCGATATATCCGCCGCATCCACATGTACCTGCGGCAAGGTCAAAGCGGTGGCAATGGCAATGCAGCCGCTACCAGTACACAAATCCAACACCTGCGTCAGAGGTTCGGTTTCTAGCCACGGCTGAAAATGTGCGTTAATCAATTCTGCCAATGGCGAGCGCGGCACCAGGACATGCTTGTTGACGCGAAAACGCAAGCCGGCAAACCAAGCCTGTCCGCACAAATAAGCAGCGGGCAAGCGTTTTTCAATGCGCTTACGAAATAATGCCAAGATGTCGCGCTTTTCGCTCAAGGTCAAACCTGCCGACCAAAAATTTTCCGGCGGCTCATGTTCCAAATAAAGCGCGTGCAGCACTAACATCATGGCATCGTCTATGGCGTTGTCCGTGCCATGCCCAAAATACAAATGCGCCGCATTAAATAAACTCGTGCCTAAACGCACAAAATCATTCAGCGTATGCAGTTGTGCAGCGCAGCTTTCCCAATCAATCGCTTGCTTTTTCATTTCCATCCTCTAAGCGCATTTAGCGCATTTTTTGTCAATTCAAACCATGATGCGATGCTTGGAAACCAGACAAACCCTGCAAAGATTTTAATTCCCGTCCTTTCTCTTGCGATGTGCAAAAGATGACATAATCTCTCTGAGGCTTATCGCAACGCGCTTGGACTATACTCATACCTGCCAGAAACTGCATTTTTTGCTTTATCAAATTTCATCTAAGTGATTGGATTTTAAGCACTTAAAAACATCCCTAAGCGCAGATTTCAGGCAAGGCGCAGTATAACAGGAATTTTTTTGCATGGATTCAAAGGCTTCATCTTACCTTTCGCAGGGCTACACCTGGCGTTATATTTTTCGATTGGTGTTGCAACATCGCCGTCCGCTGATGATCGCCAATCTTGTTGCTGTGCTGGCAACGATGATTAGCGTGCCTATTCCCCTGCTTATCCCTTTGTTGGTCGATGAAGTCATTCTTGAACAACCGGCGCTGCTGGTCAACAGCATCAACGCGCTGTTTCCCGCACAATGGACTAGCCCGACGTTTTACATCATCGTTATCGCGGTTTTTACTATGCTGCTGCGGAGCCTGGCTTTATTGCTCAAGGTGATGGAAATTCGCCAATTTACCCTTATCGCTAAACAGGTGATTTTTCGCCTGCGCCGCCATCTCATTAACCGCTTACGGCGCGTTTCCATGAGCGAATACGAAACGCTGGGGAGCGGCAGAGTCATTTCCCACCTAATCACCGATTTAGATACGCTAGACGATTTTATTTCCAACGGCATTAGCCGCTTGATTGTCGCACTGCTGACCATCTTAGGCACTTTTATGGTGCTGCTGTGGATGCACTGGCAACTGGCTTTGTTCATTATTTTTTTAAATCCGCTCGTGGTTTATTTTACGGCGAAACTGGGACGGCGGGTTAAAGAACTGAAAAAACAGCAAAATAAAGCTTATGCGACATTTCAAGAAGTGCTGACCGAAACGCTCGAAGCCATGCAACAAATTCGCGCTTATAACCGTGAGCAGTATTATGTCTCTAGGGTCATTCATGCCGCACGGGATATGCGTGATCGATCAATGAGCTTTGCTTGGAAAACCGATGTCGCAAGCCGTTTTTCTTTTAATATTTTCCTACTTGGTTTTGACAGCTTTCGTGCGCTGGGTATGATCATGGTGCTGACTTCAGATTTGAGCTTGGGTGAAATGATGGCGGTGTTTGGCTACTTATGGTTTATGTTTGGACCTATTCAAGATTTGCTCAGTATCCAATACGATTTTCACGGTGCGCAAGCCGCGCTCAAGCGCATCAATATTTTATTCAAACTGCGCTGGGAGGCGCGTTATCCGCGCCAACGCAATCCCTTTAGCGGACAGACCTCGGTATCTATTCAACTGCGCAATGTCTGCTTTGCTTACACCACCCACGCGCCTGTGCTAGAGGCTATTTCCTTGGACATTGCAGCGGGGGAAAAAGTCGCTCTAGTAGGCAGCAGCGGTAGCGGTAAAACCACTTTAATCAGCATTTTGCTGGGCTTATACGCACCGCAACGCGGCGAGATTTGCTTCAATAACATCCCCATTACGCAGATTGGCTTAGACCTGGTGCGCGATAATGTCGCCACCGTATTGCAGCATCCCGCGCTGTTTAACGATACATTACGCGCCAATTTGACCTTGGGGCGCGACATTGCGGATAAACATTTATGGGCAGCATTGCGTATTGCGCAACTAGATGATTTTGTAATGGATTTAGAGCAAGAACTGGATGCCGTGCTAGGCCGGCAGGGCGTGCGTTTATCCGGCGGGCAACGCCAGCGAGTCGCCGTTGCCCGCATGGTATTGACCCAGCCCAAAGTGGTTATTTTAGACGAGGCGACATCGGCACTCGATGCCGACACGGAAACCCGCTTACACGCGGCTTTGCAAGCTTATTTGCGCAACAAAACCACGCTGATTATCGCCCATCGGCTGAGTGCCGTGTTACAAGCCGATCGTGTCTTGGTGTTTGATCAAGGACGAATTGTAGCGCACGGTAACCATGAAAAATTGCTAGAAGAAAATGCCCTGTATGCCAAGCTTTACGGTAGCCAGATGATTTATGAATAATTCATCTTGCATTTATAGAAGGTAGAATATGCACATTGACAAGAAAGAAAATTGTTTGGATTTAAGCGCGTTGCCTCATGCAGAGCCGTGGGATGCGGTGAGGTAGGAACCGCATCTATCGCATGTACCTGGCACGATGCGGTTCGCAAAAAGACGCTCACCGCATCCTACCTTGCTGTAAGATGCGGTGAGCTACGAACCGCATCCATCGCATGTCCCTCGCATGATGCTGGGAGGGATGTGTATGCGCATGGGTATCCCATGCTTAAAGACATTCTGCTACTGTTTATTTATTTGGAAATTGGCGCGATGCTGGGGATTTATTTCAAAACCCATGAACTGCCGGTGCAATTTTTTCTTTACATTGCTATTACCGCCTTGACACGGGTATTGGTGGTCGATATTAAAAGTATGGACGAATGGCGTATTATGGCTTTGACTGTTGCTACCTTGCTGCTGGTTTTGTGCGCTATCGCCTTGCGTTATGCGATGCTCAAATTGCCCGGTGACAAACTTTGTTAGCCAAGCGGCTGATACTTTTTACTGCAAAACATCGATTGAGATGGCAGATAACCGAATACGTGAGAGGAATATTCATTTGTTAGCAAAAATACTACTGTTTTCTAGTCTGGCTGTCGCACTCGTGCAGCCAGCCGCAGCCCAAACCGCGCCTTTGCTTGCGCCCGACGAATGGGTTTATGAGGGACAATTTAGCGATGGGCAATTGCACCTTGAATTGCGAGCGCAGCCGCCGTATTACGTTGGATCATTGCAGTTTCGCGGACAACAATATCCCCTCCAAGCACAACAACAAAACCATGCTTTACACGGGTTTTTTCAAGACAATCAAGGTCATCGCTTCACCTTTAGCGCGCAACGCCAAGCTGAAGTGTTAGCCTTTGTAACCGATGGCGAGCATTTTCAATTACGCAGCCAGGTCAGCGTGCCGGCGATGAATCCGCTCAGTCAAGCCAGCACATCCAGTGCGCCGCCTATCGCGCCCATGACAGCCAAGATTCCGCAATTTGTTCCGCAAACCCCGCAAGCCATATTGAGCCAATTTCATTCCTTAAATACGCAAATTGGGCATGATTTTCAGCTTTTTCTAATCCGCTTACGTCAATGGTTAAGCGGCAATCTCGAATCGACGGCGGGCGAAAATGCCGCCCACGCCAGCCAAGCCCTGCTCAGTCAGCAGCTTTTGCCGTTAGCCTTAGAATTACAGCGCAAGCTGGCGCATCTTGGCGTATTGAGTAGTCAAATCGGCTCGATCATGCAGCTTACGCCGCAAGAAACTAAGCTGATGCGTCAATTTATTATTTTAAGTAACAAAGGCTCACGTTTTTTTGAGCAATGGTATTTGTTGCTGAAACTGATGCTTGAACTGTATGACAGCGGTGATCAGCAAGGGCTTTATGACATTGCACAACAGCAGCTACCGGTTGCGGTGAAAAATGCGATAGCCTTTGTACGGAATTTCGTGGTTTTGCTACGCGCTGCGGATAATTTGCAGTATCGTCCGCTAGACGCGCCCTCTGCCCAGCAAAATGATACGCAGGTGACACTCAATCCTAAGCAAATGTTCAAATGGGAAACCCTGCGCAATATGAGCCAGATGATGCGTGATGCGATGCGGATAATGGGCGCGACCGGGCATTAATTGCTGTATCCCACGGGCGTGCCACTGCCATTAAGGTAGCGGCAAATCGGGAGATTAGCCATCCCAACTCGCGGATGAAAAAATGCTGTTATTCAACTTGGCGCAAAGCTTCTGTGAGTTTTTCATACTCGGTTTGCATCGCTAGATTTTCAAATGGCGCGAGGCTGGGTAACTGTAAATTAGCCAGTGCTTGAAATTGATTATTACTGGCTTGAATCATGGATACCAATTCATGGCTAAGTTTAACGGTTTGATAGCGAATCAAAGCAACTTCTAAATCTTTTTCTAGTGTTGCTTTAGCTTCCAATACTTGATTGCTTTGATCTTCTAGGCGTTTTTTATACAGCTTGATGGTGTCTAAAGTCAGTTGTTGTGACGACCAACTAGAGGCTAAATCAGCATGACGCACCGGATCGTTTTCTGCGTCTAGCATTAAGCGAGTACGCTTTTGTAATGCTTGGGTGTTTTTTGCAATATCTTGAATTGCCGGTAAATATTTGTGTAGCACATGACCAATAAAATCTTCCTGCATGGTAATGACCACTTCCAACAAGATCGCGTACATGCCATAGTGTTTCCGCGCAAATTCCAAATTTTCTCCATTTTCCACCATCAATTCAGCCAGTTGCGCGCTTAGGCGTTTGACGTTATCGAATACCACGCTCATTTCTATGACTTCATTGCCGACCACATTAGCCATGAGTACATTGAGCTGTTCTTCATTGAGTTGTACGCCGCTGGCTTGCATGTCTTGCACAATTTCAGCTTTTTTTTGTGCAATTTGTTGTTTGTAACTGCTGACAGTTTCTTTTAATGCAGCAATTTTATCGTCGTATTTTTCGGTTTTGTTCGGGCGACCTACTTTTTTAGTTTGCCATTCGCCAATTTCATCATGCGCTGCGGCTATTTTTTCTTCTAAATTTTTAATCGCTTGTAAATTTTCTTTAGCGCGAGAAATACCGAGAATTTCTACAGCAGCATTTAAGAGTTCATTGATTTTCTTTTGATTGGATTTTTTATCACTGCCAAACCATGAAGAATCGGGTAAACCCTCATGTTTTTCTTTTAATTTTAACAAATCATCTAAAGTAGGATAGGCTTTTTCCCAAATCAATGGAAACTTGTCTGCGTTCTCTGTCGCTAACCATCCGCCGACTAAATCTTTAGATGCGCCCAGCATTTCATTAGACGCATCCCACATCCGTGTCAGCGCACTTTTTTCTTCTTCACTGGCAGGGGTTTTTTCGTCAATGACGGGTGGGGTTTCTGCAACCGCAAGGGAAGTCATAAGGCTAGTGAGTAGAACAGTCGCATGTAGTTTCATTTTTTCTATTTCCTTTCATATTAATGGAATGGGAGTGGCTGACTGTAAAGCTCAGCCAAGCGGCGAAGCCGCTCCCATGGGAGTGGCTGACTTCCAAGTCAGCCAAGCGGCGAAGCCGCTTCAATCGCCTACGGCGATTGGGCTAAGCTGGAGCTTAGCCGCTCCCATGGGGGTGGCTGACTGTAAAGCTCAGCCAAGCGGCGAAGCCGCTTCAATCGCCTATGGCGATTGGACTAAGCTGGAGCTTAGCCGCGCCCATGGGAGCGGCAAATGATATACTTTAGCCATCAAATAATCACATCGTAATACATTTCTAGCGGGTATGAGTATGAGTGTGACACAAAAATGCAGTGTCTAAAAGGCTATCCAATCGCAACCGTTCACACCCCGGAACTCAAACCTGACAGGTTTTCAAGACCTATCAGGTTTTTCTGGGAAGCAAGTGAACGCTTGCATCACAATCTGCCTCAAAACCATGATTTTTCGCAACGCGCTGTTATTCTCAGACAGCCTCCTAGCCGGTATAACTGTCCTTCAATTAACCCATTTTTCTTTCATAACCATTGACTTTTCTTTATAAAATACCCCTTATGCACACGCTTATTGACGCAGCCTTTAGCCGCAACCGCACCGTTCTTCTGTTGTTGCTGTTTATTTTTCTTGCTGGTAGCTATGCCTATTATTCCATTCCCAAAGAATCCGAGCCGGATGTGGCGATTCCGATTATTTATGTGTCTATGTCGCACGAGGGCATTTCCCCCGAAGATGCCGAGCGGTTGCTCGTTAAGCCCATGGAAAAAGAGCTACAAGCCATTGAAGGTATTAAGGAAATGAGCGCGACCGCCAGTCAAGGTCATGCCTCTGTGATGTTGGAATTTGATGCCGGTTTTGACAGCAAACAGGCATTGTTAGATGTGCGTGAGAAAGTCGATTTCGCACAGTCAAAATTGCCTGTTAGCACCGATGAGCCAACCGTCAATGAGGTGAATGTCGCGCTGTTTCCGGTGCTGACGATTGGTTTATCCGGTGCCTTGCCGGAACGGACTTTGTTGCAACTGGCGCGGCAACTTCAGGATAAAATCGAAGCTTTGCCGGGAGTGCTGAAGGCAGACATCGGCGGCAACCGCGAAGAGGTCATAGAGGTGCTAGTCGATCCGCTGGTGATGGATACTTATCAAGTCGATTACGAAGTCTTGTTTAATTTGGTCACGCGCAATAATCAACTGGTGGCGGCGGGCGCGGCGGATACTGGCGCGGGGCGGCAGGTGTTGAAGGTGCCGGGGGTGCTTGAGAGCTTGGACGATGTGCTGACCCTGCCGGTCAAGGTGGTGGGCGATACGGTGATTACCTTCCAAGATGTCGCCCGCATTCGCCGTACTTTCAAAGACCCGGAAGGCTTTGCGCGGGTCGATGGACAGCCTAGCGTGACGCTGGAAATTTCTAAGCGGGTGGGGGCGAATATTATCCAAACCATTGAGGCGGTGCGGGCGATAACCGAGCAGCAGCGCGAGCTATGGCAGTCTTCGGTGGCGGTGAGTTATTTTCAGGATAAATCCCGCGAAGTGCGCAGCATGTTGAGCGATTTGCAAAATAACGTCGCCAGCGCGATAGCACTGGTGATGATTGTGATTCTCGGCGCACTAGGGCTACGCTCTTCGCTGCTGGTCGGCGTGGCGATTCCTGGCTCTTTTTTAGCCGGCATTTTAGTCATCAACATGCTGGGTTACACGCTGAATATTGTGGTGTTATTTAGCTTGATCTTAGTCGTCGGCATGTTAGTCGATGGCGCGATTGTGGTGACTGAATTGGCAGAGCGTCATTTACAACAAGGACTGTCGCCGCCACAAGCCTTTGCCGCCGCCGCCAAGCGCATGTCGTTGCCGATCACAGCTTCTACCGCGACTACCCTGGCGGTGTTTGTGCCGCTGGTCTTTTGGCCTGGGGTGGTTGGTGAGTTTATGAAATACCTGCCCATCACCGTGTTAATTTGTTTGACCGCTTCGCTGTTTATGGCGTTGGTGTTTGTGCCAGTGCTGGGCGGGGTGATGGGGCAGCCAGCGCGTGACGTGCGTGACGCTCCCAGACAGCAGGAGCTAGGCGGGATCATACGGGCTTACTTGTGGCTGCTCAAGGGCTTGCTGCACCATCCCGCGCTGACCTTGCTGGCGGCTGTGGGTTTTTTAATCGGCTCTTATTGGGCATACGGAGAATTTGGGCGCGGCGTGGAATTTTTTCCCGATGTCGAGCCAGAATTTGCCCAAGTGCAGATTCATGCGCGCGGCGATTTGTCGATAATAGAAAAAGACCGTATCCTGCGCCGCGTTGAACAGCGCGTTCTCGATATGCCCGAATTGCGCGTGGTTTATGCGCGATCTTTCAATAACGCCGGGGATAATCGCGCTGAAGACGTGATTGGCGTGATTCAACTAGAATTTGTCGATTGGCAGCAACGCCGCAAAGCCGCTGAAATTCTTGCCGACATGCAGCAGCGAGCGGCAGATATTGCCGGCATTGCGTTGGAATTACGTAAACAACAAGGCGGACCCTCTGGTGGCAAACCGATTCAGTTACAAATCAGTGCCTTAGACACCAGCCGCCTGCCGCCATTAACCCAGCAGGTGCGCGACTTGATGGACGAGATTGGCGGTTTCAAAGACGTCGAAGACAACCGCCCGCTGCCCGGTATTGAATGGCGGTTGCATGTCAATCGAGAACTGGCAGCACGTTACGGCGCGGACATCAGCTTGCTCGGCAACGCGGTGCAAATGATCACGGCGGGGATTAAACTCACCGAATACCGCCCCGATGACGCGGAAGAAGAACTGGATGTGCGAGTGCGTTTTCCCATCCAAGACCGCCATCTGGATCAGCTCCAACAACTCCGCATTAACACCGCTAAAGGCATGATTCCCATCAGTAATTTTATGCAGCTCGAAGCCGCGCCGAAAACCGGCACACTCAAGCGCGTCGGCGGCGAGCGCGTGATCAGCGTACAAGCCGATGTTGAAGAAGGCTTGCTAGTGGATGACAAGCTGCGCGAATTGCGCGAAGCATTGGAAAAACTGCCGCCCGATCCAAGCGTGAACTTGACCTTCAAAGGCGAAGACGCAGACCAACGCGAAGCGATGGCATTTCTGATTCAAGCCTTTGTCATTGCGGTATTTTTAATGATCATTATTTTAGTTACACAATTCAATAGCTTATATCAGGCGGGGCTGGTTCTGAGTGCTATCGTATTTTCCACCGCGGGGGTGTTGCTGGGCTTGCTGCTCACTGGACAGCCGTTTGGCATTGTCATGGTCGGCATCGGCGTGATCGCCCTGGCGGGCATTGTGGTGAATAACAACATCGTCTTGATCGACACCTATAACGGCTTAAAACAAGAAGGTTTTAACCAGCTAGACGCGGCTTTAGAAACAGGCAAACTGCGCTTGCGTCCAGTATTTTTAACCGCAGTGACCACCGTATTGGGTTTAATGCCGATGGTATTGGCGATGAATATTGATTTAATTCATCGAGAAGTGAGTTTTGGTGCGCCTTCAACGCAATGGTGGACGCAATTATCCAGTGCCATCGCCGGCGGGCTGGCGTTTGCCACCCTGTTGACGCTGATATTAACCCCCTGCTTGTTGGTTTTAGGCGACCGCAGACTGTTCAAATCAGCATCACAAAACTAACGGCATCCTGGGTGGACATTCGTCACACCTCGCCATATTCAATGCTGTGCGGCACCCAACGCGCCAGCAAAGCCTCCACCGCTTGCGGATGCTCGCGCAACAAACGCTCGGCGATGGCGGGGACTTTTTCCAGCAAAGCTTGATCGGTTTGCAAATCCGCTACGCGCAGATGGTTCAAGCCGGTTTGCCGGGTACCGAGAATTTCGCCGGGTCCGCGCAGTTCTAAGTCGCGCTGCGCGATGAAAAAGCCGTCCTGACTTTCGCGCAAGGTGGCGAGGCGCAGTTTGCTGGTTTCTGACAGCGGCGGGTGATACAGCAACACGCAGTAGCTATCCACCGCGCCACGCCCGACACGCCCGCGCAACTGGTGCAACTGCGCCAAACCGAGCCGCTCGGCGTTATCAATAATCATCAAGCTGGCGTTCGGCACATCCACGCCCACTTCAATCACTGTGGTGGCGACCAGCAAATCCAATTCACAGGCTTTGAATGCCTGCATCACCGCGTCTTTGTCTTTCGCCTTCATGCGTCCATGCGCCAAGCCGATGCGCACCTTGGGCAGCACCTGATGCAAGAGTTCGGCAGTGGCGGCGGCGGCTTCGCTGTCTAAAGTGTCTGATTCTTCAACCAAAGTACAGACCCAATAGACTTGCCGCCCCTGCTCGCAGGCGTTGGCGATGCGTTGGATGACTTCTTCGCGGCGCGTATCGGGGATCACCACCGTAGTCACTGGCGTGCGACCGGGCGGCAGTTCGTCAATGATCGAGGTGTCGAGATCGGCGTAGGCGGTCATCGCCAGCGTGCGCGGGATGGGCGTGGCGGTCATAATCAACTGGTGCGCTCTTAAGTCGCTCGCAGACATGCCTTTGTCGCGCAACGCCAAGCGTTGATGCACGCCAAAGCGGTGCTGTTCATCAACAATCAGCAAGCCCAGCTTGGCAAACTGCACCTGCTCTTGAAACAGCGCGTGCGTCCCCACCGTCAACGCGGCTGTAGCATCGGCTAAATCAGCTAAGGTTTGCTCACGCTGCTTTTTGCTCAAGCCGCCTACCAGCCAAGCGACCTGAATCCCCAACGGAGCGAACCACTGATTAAAGCTACGGAAATGCTGCTCGGCAAGCAGTTCAGTGGGTGCCATCAGCGCGACTTGATAACTCGATTCCAACGCCTGCAATGCCGCCAACGCGGCGATGACGGTTTTGCCCGACCCCACGTCGCCTTGCACCAAACGCTGCATCGGGCGCGGCTGCGCCATGTCTTGGCGAATTTCTTGATAGACGCGATGCTGCGCTTCAGTGAGGGTAAAACCAAGATTTTTCAGCAATGCCTGCCGCCACAAGCCCGCGTTGGTGAAAATCGGCGCAGACTGGGTTTGCACCTGCTGCTGCAGTTGGCGCAGGCTCAGATGCTGCGCCAATAATTCTTCTAAGGCGAGGCGTTGGCGGGCGGGGTGGGATTTTTCCGTGAGTCCCAGCAAATCCGCCTCGGGCGGCGGCTGGTGCAAGCTTTGAAAGGCTTCGGCTTGGCTGGGTAAGTCCGGCAACAGATGTTCCGGCAGCACGGCTTCCGGCAGTTGCGCTAAGGCTTGCAACATCAGTTTGCGTAAGGTTTTTTGATGCAAACCTTCGGTGCTGGGATAGACTGGCGTTAAGCCTTGCTCAAAGGGCGCGGGCGGCTGTTCTTCCAGACGTTGATATTCGGGATGCACCAGTTCTGGGCAGGCGTAACCGGCGCGGACTTCACCAAAACAACGCAAGCGTGCGCCCGGATTCAGTATTTTTTGTTGCGCTGCGGAAAAATGAAACAAGCGGAGTTGAATTGAACCCGTGCCATCATTTAATACCGCCACCAATGAGCGACGTTTGCCTTGTTTGATCTCGCAAGCTTCCACCGTTGCTTCAATCACTACATCTTCGCCTTCAATTAATTCTCGAATCGGCGTAACGCGAGTGCGATCTTGATAACGCAAAGGCAGATGACAGAGCAAATCATGCACCGTGTGAATATTTAGACGAGCAAGACGCAGTTCCACTTGAACGCCAACGCCTTTGAGGTGAGTAATCGGCAGATTAGACATTTCATATAACTCAACACGCTAACGCTTTTGACCGGGTTTTCTCACATTATATTCTTCATGATTCATTAAGCGTTGCAATTCAATTCCGTTCTCCGCATGATAATACAACAATCGATAATCGTGGTTAATTGGAATAGAAATCATATTCCTATCATAGTTCAAACGCTTGCCGCCAAAATGTTGGTAAGCCTCGCCATTGGCAACAGCTTGAATAATAGTGCGGGCTTTTTCCACCAATTTGCGGGTCGGCAGACTGCGTAAATCAATTGGGTCTTGTAGAAACGAGTTTTCCCAATTTAATTTTTCTTGTTTTGCAGCGTGCTGCTTTTCTGTGTTGAGTTTTTCCTGCGCACAGCGGTGACAATACTGTCCTTTACCTTTATGTCCACAAGGAAATGTTTTAGTTGGCATAAGACTTCAATCATGGGTTATTTGAGTGGCTAAAAAACAAATCACTGAGGTTACGCGGTGGGTGCTTTTTGCGGTGAAACACCGCTTTATTTCGGCTGTCAGTCTGTTTTGACAGACCCAAAAGAAGCCTTTGCGTTACCTCAGCGAAGCATTTAAACGGGCAACTAAACCCGCTATACTGCCTCCCCGCCTGAAACCTGAAGCTCGGGATTTTGATGAAGCGCTTAAAATCCAAGTAGTTGCGGCAAACTTGATAAAGCAAAAAATGCAGTTTCGGGCGGGTATGAGTATCAGTTGCTATGATAAAGCTATGCACGTAAGAATGCCATCTCTTGAAGAGATGGCATTCTTGCTGTCAAAAAAAACGGGACTGTCAAAGTCCCGTTTTTATACTCACATTAAAGCACCTTTTCAGCATCTTAGACGTTATAAAGACTCCGCCATCAATGCGTAAAAAATAGCCTTAGCCGAACATGTCGTGAACAATGTTTTCAAACCAGCTATACGCATAAGCCACTTCACGTTTACGATCAATAGCCGATGCATCCATCGGAGAAACCCCGCCTGCACCTTCCACGGGAACAATAGCACTGCCGTCTGCGCTTAAGCGATATACATCGGCGACAGAAATGCCATGGTCTTTGCCTACGATGCTGTAGCAGGTGTTGACATAAGAAGGGGTGACCATCTCTTTGCCTTGAAACGCAGCGACTATAGCGGCGGCACACACTTTAGCTTGAGAGTTCGCAGCATAGGCAGATTTAGGCATTTTCGTCGCAATGCTCGCATCACCAATCACATGTACACTGGGTACTAAAGTGGACTCAAAGGTTCTTTTGTTCACCGGACACCAACCAGAAGCATCGGTCAAGTTTGCTGCAATGGCAATTTTACCTGCCTGTTGCGCGGGAATTATATTCAGCACGTCACCTTTGGTCTCAGTGTCAAATTCACCGCTGATCAAGGTCATGCTGTCCGCTCGAACCCCGGTCACTTTGCCTTCTTCAGCACTTGAACGCCATTCAATCAGGCTATTATCCGTGCCGTAACCGTACAACTTTGTCCAACCCTGAGTGAACAATGCCTGTTTTGAGAATGCACCTTTGGCATCTAAAATCAACACTTTAGATTTTGGTTTGTGTTGTTGTAGGTAATGCGCAATTTGGCTAGCACGCTCATAAGGTCCTGGCGGGCAACGGAAAGGATTAGGCGGTGCAGCAATGACTACAACTCCACCATCTTTCATGGCTTCCAATTGTTTGCGAAAAATCATGGTTTGCGGACCAGCTTCCCCCCAAGCGTGAGGAATTTTTTCTGCCACCGTTTCGTCGTAGCCCTCAACGGTGTCATATTTTAGCGAAACACCGGGAGACACCACAGCGCGATCATAAGAGTAATCGCCCGCGCTGGTTTTGACCACTTTTTTCTCGCCATCAATGCCAGTGGCTTCAGCGTGTACCACTTTAATGCCGCGTTTTTTCAAACCATCATAAGTAAAATGAATGGAATCCAAAGTACGCTCGCCACTCAACACTTCATTGCTCAAAAAGCAAGTGTGGTGACTTGGATTTTTTTCAATCAAAGTGACATCAATGCTACTGTCCATCATTTTGATGTACTTGGCTGCAATCGCACCACCCGCACCGCCACCAACAACAACGACCTTGCCGCCTGCTGCGTTAGCAATGTGTGGTACACCGATTAAACCACCTGCTGCTACAGTGGCAACAGAGGCTTTAATAAAATCACGACGTGTGATTTGGCTCATAATGTTTATCTCCTTCATCCGCTGTTATTTTTGGCTACCGTAGAAATGAATCACGCTTTCAATGCCAGCTTGACCTTCTTTTTCCACCATTTTATCCAGTTTGCTTTTCATTTTCTTCGGCATTTCACGCACGCCTGAAGTGAAATCTTCCATACTGAACGTCAGGTAAGGCATCCATTGACCAGCCAGAATGCTGGTGCCGTCATCATCTATAAGACCGCCTTTTTCATGGCATTTATCACAATACTTATCGTGCAGTTTCGCGCCTTTTTTGACTTTACCTGCATCAATGGTTTGCTCAGCGGCAACATATTTTTGTTTTGAGAAAAACTCGCCCATGGCTTCAAATTCTTTATCAGTATAGCCTCTAGCGAGCCGCCCCATAATGGTAGAAGGACGTTCACCACTTTTGTAGCCTTTCATGGCATCCACAATGGTAGTTTTGCTCATCCCGGCAATGGTTGGTGATGCAGGACCTACACTAGCACCATTTGTGCCATGACAACCAGCACAAGTATTACTTAACATGACGGGGTCTGCGGCGAGAACAGAAGTGCTGCTTAACACCAGGCTAGTGGCGAGGAGCAGAGCGGTGCCAACGGTTTTATGTGGCATAAATACCTCCTTTTACGAATGTTGATGGTTATCTTGCTGTCTGTACCACCAAGTACAGCAGCCGATTGATTATTATGCAAGCTATAGGGAAGTGCTTGCCCTATATCCTACAGGGAACACGGGAAAACACCTTACCTGATTATGCAAGGCTTTGCTAGAGGTTTTACTAAAATTTGCAGAAATTTTATGCTCATAAAACAGAATGTAAGGATTCATGTTAGACGGCAGGTATTGTTCGCGCCAAAACATCCGTCTGGCACGATTCCTATGCAAACTCAGCAAAAAAGCTCCGGCGTGAACCTCGTTCCCATAGTGTTCCCCAAAGATGCCCAAAATCCAGGCTTTTGCAGTAGGTTCTGTATTATTAGACAGCCTCTAGTCGGCGTATTTAATGACCTAACTCTATCAATAGCGTGCGTAATTTGTTTAGATAAGCCAACGTCAGCAATCCCAGTGCGGCATAAAAAGCCGTGCCAGCGCGTTGACTGACGCGGATGGCAAAATCCTTAAACCACAGCAGCAGATGTTCATCCAAAAATTGTGTCACGCGGGCTAGGGTTTCGGGCTGTTGGTCAACCTTTAATAAATGCGCAAGAAATTGTAATTGACAGACCAAATGGTCATCCGAACGCTGCCGCCAATCTTCCGCTTGCAGGTTGTATTGTTGATACCATTCGCGCACTGCAAACATAGGCTGCTGGCGCATCAGGTGATCTTCATCTAGCCACACGGATTCACAGGGAGAAGCCTGAATGCTGTGGTTAAGATAAACTGCCGCGAAATCTGCGGCGAGGTCGTCTAATATTGTTCGATCGGGCGAGGCAGGCAATTCAAGCAGGGTATCGTGCATGAATTTTACATAGCCCGCGCTTTCATCATCATCCAGACGCAAGCCTAGCTGAAGCGGAAAATCGGTTTGGTGCAGGGCGACGAGTAATGCCGTGTCCAACTCACGGTCGTGCAGGCGAGCAAGCTGCGCAAGATCGGCACTCACCGCTGCCCGCCATTGATCTAATGTTGCTTCAGCCATCCACACGCCCTTGCGAATGAGGCACGAATACAATCGAGGGATCAGTAAGTGCCGGAGAAGCCATGTTTTTGACTTGGCGTACCGGCGTTTCCCCGGGTCCAAGGGCTTTAGTGGGGAAGTTTCCCGCCCGTAATTGTTCAATTGGACCAATATCCAGCACTCGCATCATACATGCGGTGACGCAGTAAGGATGTCGCCCTGACTCCAGTTCATCAATGCACAAATTGCATTTTTTCACTAAGCCGTCTTCGGGATCGAACTGCGGCGCGCCGTAGGGACAGGCGGCTTCACAACGACGACAGCCGATGCACAGCGTGGAGTCAATATCCACCACGCCATTGTCCGCCCGTTTCCAAATCGCGCCAGTCGGACAAGTGGGCAAACAGGCGGGTTCGGCGCAGTGGTTGCAGGACATGTTGACTTTGTACGCATACACGTTTGGAAAGTTGCCGCCTTCAATGTACATCACGCGGCGAAAACGCGGACCGGCATTGAGACCGTTTTTGTCCTTGCAAGCGATTTCGCAGGCACGGCAGCCGATGCAATCAACATTGTTGTGGATAAAACCGATTTGCACCGCAGGTTTGACGGGCGTGTAATGTACGCGCTCGTGTTTGGTGGTCTTAATGGCTTGTTTGACGCGCTGCATGTCCGCATCACTTTGCAAATTTGGGTTGTTTTTGGGAATATTCGCCATCTTAGGTTCTCCTTAATAATCCCGCCGAAACACATGACTGCGTGCGGTTGCCAATTTGTCCCAGCCGGGGCGGTGGGTGCGCCCCTCTTGTGCTTTACGCAAGTTGACGAGAATGGTGTTATAAGCAAAGCCGCCGGCTGGACTAGGCTCATCTAGGGTTAAAAAGTCGGGATTACCCGCCCGATCCCAGCCATTTTCGTCTAAGTCCATCCACGCGCCTTCATAAACGATGACCACGCCCGGCATACAGCGTTCAGTGACAAAAGCGGGCAGCACGATACCACCGCGATCATTCCAGACTTCAAGGGTATCGCCCGTTTTAATACCCAAACGCTTGGCATCGCTGGCATTTAGGGTAATTTCCTGATCAAAGGTTTCGCGCAGCCAAGGGATGTTGTGAAAAATCGAGTGAGTTCGCCAGCGCGGATGCGGGGTAATCATGTGGAACGGGTGTTTTTGCGTTTTTGGGCTATTGAGCGATTCCCAAGGTTCAATCCATTTCGGAATGGCGGGGATGTAGTAGCCGTATTGGGTGCGCGTCCAGTCGGTTGTTTGCGCCAAAGTGGTAGATAAAATCTCGATTTTGCCCGACGGAGTATTCCACGGCGTGCCTTGTTCGATATTATCTTGAAACGCCACATGGGGACGCGGCAGTTTGAATTTATACACGCCGCGTTGTTTGAATTCTTCCCACGACATGCGCACGCCTTGATGGTGCATGACTTTGTTGACCCACCATTCGCGCAAATAGGTTTCGTCCACTGCATCGTTGTGCTGGAAATAGTCGCGGCTGGCTTTGGGATTAAACTTCTCACCAAAACCCAGACGATAAGCCAATTCGGTGAATACTTGAAAATCGGTCTTGGACTCGCCCAGCGGTTCGATGACTTTGGGGCGATGGATATAGTAATGCCCTTTATACCAAGGCAGAGCCACATCGTGACGCTCAAAGTGAGTGGCGATAGGCAATAACACATCCGCCCACAAGCCAGACGGGGTGATGGTAGAGTCCATGCACACCACCATGTCAAGTTTTTTGATCGCAGCAATTTCTTTGTTGATATTGGTCAACTGGTTAAACCAGTCCGAACCCTGCCAGAAAATCCCGCGAATATTGGGAATTACGCCATCTAGGTTATCGTTGCGGGGCCACAAGCCGATTTCTTCTCGTTTTACATTGGGGTAATTCAACACGCAATGCGCCCAGCGGTCAGATTTGATGGAGGCATACCAAACATTTGCGTATTCATCATAAGGATAGGCAACCGCCTCAGCGTGCCAGGCTTTGCCCACGCCTTCGGCACAGCCGCCGAGTTTGCCGATATTCCCAGTCATGGCTTGAAGTGCGGCTGCCATGCGATTGTACTGTTCACCGTAAGCATTGCGCCCCGGCGCCCAAGAGGCTTTGAGCGCGGCGGGTTTGGTGGTGGCGTACAGGTGTGCCAGTTTGATAATGTCTTGCGCTGGCACGCCACAAATTTGTGCTGCCCATTCAGGGGTTTTCGGTATGCCGTCAGAATTGCCTGCAATATAGTCTTTGAAGCTTTCCTGCCCACGCGCCCAAAGCGGCATGGTGCCGGCATCCATACCCTGCACGAAGCGGTTGATAAACTGTTGGTCTTGCAAGTTGTTGGCGAAAATGTAATACGCCATGCCCGCCATCATTGCCGCGTCAGTGTTGGGTTTAATGGGTATCCACCAAGCATCATAACTGCTGGCAGAATCAGTATGTTGCGGGTCTATGACAACAAATTTGCAGCCATTTTGCTTAGCCATGCGCATGTAATAAAAGGTATTACCGCCATGAAAAGTGTAAGCCGGATTCCAGCCCCACATGATAATGAGCTTGGAATGGGCAAAAGTGTCGTCTTCGTTGCCGTCTTCAATGCTGCCAAAAGTGATCCGCGAACTGAAGGTGGTGGCTTGATACGATGGTACTGACCACGAGTTAGTGCGGCAGCCAAATATCCCCATAAACCGCCCCAGCAAGCCTTCGATTTGATCGGACTTGTGCAGTACGCCGTAAGACGCGCCCGCATAGCTTTGATCCAGCAAGGCGGTAGGACCGTATTTGTCCTTCAGTTCCTGCATTTTTTGCGCAACCATGCCCAAGGCTTGATCCCAAGAGGCGCGTTTGAATTTGCCCTCGCCGCGTGCGCCTACACGAATCATTGGATAAAGCAGGCGCTCGGCGGAATACAACCGGGCGCGATAAGAACGCCCGCGCAGACAGGCGCGTAGCTGTGGCTCTTCAAAAGTATCTTTACCAAACGCGCCATTTTCTTGATAACGCCCGTCATCACTGGATAGGCGCACGATCACATCGCCTTTTTTGTGCGCCACTAGCATGTGGCGCGAGCCGCAGTTATGGGCGCAACTGGTGACGACCGTTTGTAGATCGTCATCGCGTGGATACGGCTCATAAGCAAAAGCCTGAGCGGCTTGTGGCTTTAATCCCAGACTGACGGCGGCACCCGCTACGCCCGCAGTTTTCAAGAAATCGCGGCGGTTTAGGTTGAGGCTGTTGTGCAGCGCAGTCAGCTGATCTTCGGTCAAAGACATGGTGGACTCCTAAAATCGGTAAACTTTATTTGAAACGTGCTTCTGATTCGGTAGGGCGGTTTTTAGCCCATGGCGGCACTTCGCTGGCGGCACCGATCCAAGCATGGCGAGGATATGGATAAGCAACACGATACCAAGCGCGACCACCGTGGCAGCCATAACACGCATCAGAATTTTTCTGCGCCGCTTGCTCAATGGCTTCGGGCTTGAGGTAATTGACTTGGTGGCGCACCGTGCGAATGGCGACATGACAGGTCATGCAGGTTTGGAACATCGCTTGAGATTGTTCCCAAGGTGCGGGCAAGCCCATGATCTGATAATTCATCTGCCCGTGGCACTTTAGGCAAGTGGTTTCCGGGTTGACGGCTTTGCGTAGCGTAAAATCATTGCGTCCGCTGCTTGCCGCTGTAGGGGCTTCCTCTCTCGGATCATGACCTTGATGACAGGTGTTGCACTGTAGGTTCATAAGTTCTTTGGCTAAGGGTGTGACTAGGTGACGGCGATGAAAGGTTTCCTGTTCACCTTCATACAAACTCAGGGTTTGATACCACGCCAAGCTGTCTTCAGCTTTTACACCCGCGGGGGATTGTGGTTTGACTTTGCGGCTCAGAATTTCCTGATGGCATTCTAAGCATTGTTCATTGGTGGCGTGGTTAATGGCAGGCTGAAAATGTAGTGGATGCCAGCGCGCACTGTCGTAATCGGTTTTTTGCGAATCAGCTTGAACTGCTAGATGCCCTATTAAAAATAAACATAAAATCCATAGCGTACCACGCATGTCAGGCTCCTCCCCGGCGCATTTGCGGCGTTGTTATAATGTTTGATAAAAGTTTTATATACTAAAACCCGCCTGAAACTGCATTTTGAGAGCAGTGTCGGGCGGGTATGGAAATCGCTGTAAAAAAATCGTTCAGCTCTAGCCGCCCGTTACAGGCTGCCAGCAACTGAACGAATCAGAAGGCGATTATTTATTGCCAGACATGCCTTGCATACCGGACATGCCGCCCATGCCTTGCATACCGGACATGCCGCCCATGCCTTGCATACCGGACATGCCGCCCATGCCTTGCATACCGGACATGCCAGACATACCGCCCATGCCGGACATGCCGCCCATGCCGGACATACCGCCCATGCCGGACATGCCGCTCATACCGCCCATGCCGCTCATGCCTGTTGGAGGTACCCAGTAATAATGACCGCCCATGCCGGACATACCGCCCATGCCGCCCATTCCGGACATACCACCCATGCCGGACATACCGCCCATGCCACCCATACCGGACATACCACCCATGCCGGACATACCGCCCATGCCGCTCATACCGGACATGTTACCGCTGTAGTGAGCTGATGCTGGGAAGAAATAGATGTGACCATGTGGGGTGATGTGAAAATAAGCGCGAGAAGTGACTACGCCACCGCCATAACCGCCCATGCCGGACATGCCACTCATGCCGCCCATACCAGACATGCCGTACATACCGCTCATGCCGCCCATACCAGACATGCCGCCCATACCAGACATGCCGCCCATGCCGCCCATGCCAGACATGCCGCCCATACCAGACATGCCGCCCATACCAGACATGCCGCCCATGCCAGACAT
>CAZOSP010000024.1:25312-36988 GCA_964582525.1 uncultured Thiomargarita sp.
TGCCGCCCATACCAGACATGCCGCCCATACCAGACATGCCGCCCATGCCAGACATGCCGCCCATGCCAGACATGCCGCCCATGCCGGACATACCGGACATACCACTCATGCCTTGCTGTGCTTCTTCAGCAATAGCTAACGGAGATGCGAGTAAAGCAGCAATAGCGGCAGTTAAAGTAACGTTACGTAATGTCATAATGTTTATCCTCCTAAAGGATGGTTTTTAAGTAAAAGACCTCTGAAAATGTCATCTTATGAGACCAAGCATAAAACTACTTGTGAAAAGTCGTAATGCTTGGTGTCAATACTATAGGCAAGCCCTGCGCCAGCCCCTACAAAATAGATTTTATTTATTAGTTTACAATGACTTATCTAAAAACGTATAAACCTACCAATGGCTTCTGCGAAGAGTTTCCTGCTAATTTGTCAGGTGGTTTCTGGGGAAAAATCACTAACCTATTGATAATCAATCTATTGACTGATCTGACATATTGTCAGTATGCGAGTAAGGGGAGGACTGCATAAGTCGGATATGTCCATTATCAAGTGCGTCTATTGTCCAACCCGCAGAGGCGAGTTTGGCTTGCACTTGGGCAAGCATATCGGCAGACATCGCATTGGGCAAAAGTGGCGGACTCCATAGCAGGCTTCCGTCGGGCAGGGTTTCTACTAACCACTGATCAATGGGGGCTTGCTGTAGCGTTTGCGGGGGCGACTGAGAAGCTGCCGCATGATCGGTGGGCGGTAGCGGCTCTGCGGGAAGGATGGGCGGAATCGCCGATACAGAAGGGGTGTCTGCGGTAGCCACAGCTTCACTCATTGCGGGCGTTGAGTGGGCAGGCATTTCCTCTTGATCTACAATGACTGTGGCAGTCGCCAAAGTTTCAGTGATCACGGGACTTGCTGGAGTGGACATTTCCTCTTGATCCGCAATGACTTTAGTAGAAGTTTCTGGCGCACTAGGAGCGGGTGCGTCTGGTGCTTTGGCGACTGCGGGCGGGGACGCGGGCATGGGTGTTACCGACTCGGGTGGGGGAGGCTGAGGTTCGGCGAGTGTGGAAGGTGTCGTTTGCTGGGGTTTATCCAAAAAAACTATGCCGATAATCGCTGTCACGATGATCGCCCCCATCCAAATCAGTTTTACACGAGATTGCATAGCTTGTAGCTCCTGTGACTAAAAAGTTGCTGTGCGGAAGTTGTTGAGTGGTAAGTGTTCACCCCTCCCGTAAAAACCTGACAGGTCTCAAATCTGTCAGGTTTGGCGCAGGGGGAACGCTTACGTTGAGTGATGTGACGCAAAAGCTTCTTTTTCACGGCTTTTGTTGTCTTGATACGTGATAAATCCGCTTTCACTCCATACTGAGAACTCCGAAAATCTTTTTGCCTATAATAATAAAATCATTCATTTATGCAATACGCTCTAGCTAAAATCAATGACTTACAGACTTTTACAGAGTTTTTAGTGGCTGTTGGTACTGACCGCAGCGCGGTCAAGATCGCGTTCCCAGGTGGCACTTGGGAACGAGGGGAAAACCTTCTAGGTTTTAAAAACCTAGAAGGTTTGAGGCGAATGCCAGCCGCGCAAATCGTAGGGAGCGGGCATACCGGGACGATTAAAGGGCGTGTACCAAGCACCTTGCGCTTCTAAAAAACCTAAGCTGGGCGGAAAGGGTTGATAAACACCACGCAGAGCTTGGGCATACCAGGCGGGCGATTGGGTATGTTGCTGAATATGGGGTGCCTGAGCGGGTCGTCGATCCGGCTGACTGCCAGCAACCCAGCCCGGCTTGCCATCGGCAGTGGCTATGTATGAAAACGTCATTCCGAATGCCAAAATGAGCCATTTACGCATTTAAATATTCCTTCTCAATGGGGTGAATGGATGAACACTATACTCATGTCGGATGGCATAGGCTGACTAAGCAGTCAGCCGCTCCAGTACAAATAAGTAGGTTACTTTATCTCACGGCACACACTTAATCTTGCTGACGTTACGCAGCAAAAAGCACTAACCGCGTCATGAGGTATCTTGTGTTCTGCATAAATTTCTACCTGTTACAACAACTATGCCACGGCGATAATGGATTGATTTTAGATAAGAATATGCGAAAATTTTTAAGAATAGGACAGCTCAGATTTTATAAGCATGACGAAATGTCATATTGTCCTCGTCAAGCAAAGCCTATAGCCAACTCCCCGCTACCCTACCATGAGGTTTTTCAATGAATTGGATTCGCCACAGTCTCAGCCAGCAATTACTCCTCACTTTGGGCGCAGGATTGGCTTTGGGTTCTTTGTTGGGTTTGGCAGTATTTATCGGTCTTTACTATAGCCAACTGACCGAGGAACGCAGTCACGCATCAGAAGCAGTCAACCGATTGCTGCAAAGCTCGCTGGAAAACGCCATGCTTAAACAAGATTTGGACGGCTTGCGCGGCATTGTGCGGCGTTTAGGGCAACAACGAGACATAGCGCGGGTATTTATTGCCAATCCCCGCGGTGAAGTGCGTTTTGCCTCGGATGATGGGTTGTTAGGGCAAATTTATCACTGGACGGGCGATCAGATTCCGCAGCAACCAGGCACCCACTTTTTAAGTATTGACGGAGAAGAAGTGTTGCGCAGCATTAATCCGGTGCGCAACAAACCGCCGTGCATTCAATGTCATGGCACGTTAGCAGACAATCCGATCAATGGCGTGTTATTTGTTGACTACGCCGCCGCGCCGATTCGCGCTAAGGCATGGACTACGGCAGGGGTATTCGTCATTGCTGGCTTAACCATTATCACCTTGACCAGCGTTATTTTATGGCTGGTTATTCGCCATCTGGTGCTGCTACCTGTACGGCGTTTGGATGCTGTTGGGCAGGCATTGGGTGAAGGGCAATGGGAGGCTCGCGTGCTGGCAAATTCCAACAACGAACTGGGGCGTTTAGCTACGACTTTTAATCACATGGCGGATGCCTTGCAAGCGCAGATGCGTGCGCAACAAGAACAAGAAGCCTTTTTACAAGCATTGCTAGACGCTATTCCTGACGGCATTCGGGTATTAGACAGCGACTATCGGGTGCTGAAAGTCAACCGCGCCTATTGCGCACATCTGGGCATTGCCGCAGAAACCGCGCTCAGTCAGCCTTGTCATCAGGTCTATCAACGTGCGCGTCCGTGCGCACCTACCCTCAGTGTTTGCCCACTGCATGAAATCACCCAACATTCAGAACCACTGAAAAAACTCACCCATTATTTATCCGCAAACGGTACAGAACGTCCGGTTGAAGTGTTTGCCGCCCCCATGCAGGTCAATATTAACGGGCAGCCGCAACAACTGGTGGTCGAGTCGATCCGCGATCTGGAACAAGCCATTCAGTTTTCGCATGAGCAAAAGTTGGCGGCTATGGGGCAAATTGCCGCAGGGGTGGCGCACGAAATTCATAATCCGTTAGCCTCTGTGCGCTTGGCACTACAGAATACGTTGCGGCTACTCGAAAGCGGAAGCTGTGATCCGCCGGCACTGCGTACCTATCTGAACTTGGTCGATAGAGAAGTGGATAAATGTATAGACGTCACCCAGCGATTACTTAAATTAACCACCCACAACGGCGGTCAGTTGCAATTAGTGCCGATCGAAAACGCCCTGCGAGAAACCTTATCCCTGTTAGAATACGAAAGCCAAGAACGCGGTATAAAACTGCATGTGCGCAGCCTTGCACCGATAAATCGCGTGTTAGCACGCGAAAACGATGTACGCATGATCATTATGAATCTGGTGCAAAATGCTTTTCATGCCATGCCCGACGGCGGACGCTTAAACATTGTGATTAAAAATGCGGCGGCTTGCGTACAACTGCATTTTCACGATACGGGCGTGGGTATTGCTCCTGAGCATTTGAGTAAAATTTTCGATCCCTTTTTTAGTTACCGCGCCGATGGCAAAGTAGGCACGGGCTTAGGACTGAGCATCTGCCGCGCCTTGGCAGAACAATATCAGGGCAAAATTCAAGTACGCAGCCGCGCAGCAGAAGGTGCTTGTTTTACCTTGCGACTGCCCGCCGCCGATCAAGTAGTCAACAGCACCGCTACAGTGGAGTGTGAAGATGACGCAGGCTAAGATTTTAGTCGTAGAAGACGATATCCTTCTCAACAGTATGCTAGTCGATAGCCTGCAACGGATGAGCTTTGCTTGTCAGAGTGCGCATACGTTAGCGAAAGCGCGCGCATTGCTGTCTAGCAGCGAGCCGGATTTAGCCATTGTTGATGCCCGCCTGCCGGATGGCGGCGGCACCGAATTACTAGAAAACCTGCGAGACATTTGTCCGGTGGTGATGATGACCGCGTTTGGTTCAGTACGCGATGCAGTCGCCGCGATGAAAGCCGGTGCGGAGGAATATTTACTCAAACCGATAGATTTAGATGAACTTGAAGTGCTGGTCAAACGCACCCTAGAGAACCGCACTTTGCGCGAAGATTATAAGTTTTACAAAGGGCAGCACAAACGCCGTAACCGTCACAACAAGCTGATGGTCGGCGAAAGCCGCGCCCTCTATCAAGTAGAAGACATGATTCGCGCCGTAGCCCCTACCAATGTCAGCGTATTGATATTAGGCGAAAGCGGCACCGGTAAAGAATTAGTCGCCAGCGAAGTCCATCAGCAAAGCACACGCGGACAGCGCAATTTTGTCGCTTTAGACTGCTGCACGCTGCAAGAAAAACTATTTGAATCAGAACTCTTCGGTCATGAGCGCGGTGCGTTTACCGGTGCGGATAAACAAAAAAAGGGGCTGATTGAAAGTGCGCAAGGCGGCACCTTATTTCTCGATGAAATCGGTGAAATTGATGCCACCATTCAGGCTAAACTGCTGCGCGTACTAGAAACCGGACAATTTCGTCGCTTGGGCGGCTTAAAAGATTTGCAAGCTGATGTGCGCATTGTTGCCGCCACTAACCGCGACTTAAAAAAATGAGCGAACAAGGCGACTTTCGTGGCGACCTGTACTATCGCTTAAGCACTTTTATTCTCACCCTGCCGCCGCTGCGAGAACGCTTAGAAGACATCCCTGCCCTGGCGCAACATTTCATCAGCAGCCACAGTTTTTCACGCCGCATTGACAAACAGTTTTCCAAAGCTTCCCTGCAACAACTGATGGCTTACGATTGGCCCGGAAACATCCGCGAACTGCGCAACGTGGTAGAGCGCGCCATTATTTTATCGCGTGACAGCTCGATTATTCATAGCGAGCATCTGGCATTTTGCGGCACCTTAAACAGCAACTCATCCGTTGCAGTACAATTGTCATTCACAGAAACACCCAGCTTAGAACAAATCGAAGGCGAGTATTTTCATCTGTTGATGCAGAAATACAGCGGACACCGCGCCACCATCGCCAACATTCTGGGAGTCAGTGAACGTCATGTGTATCGAATGCTAAAAAAATACGGTGCGCAAAGAGGCTGACGTTGTGCCTCAAACCTTCTAGGTTTTTAAAACCTAGAAGGTTTAGTTTGTCCTAGAAGGTTTAGTTTGTTCAATATAGTGTTCTAATGCCGTCCGCAGTGCTTTAACCCGCATGTTTTGCGCAAGCTCGGATATTTCTTGAAAAAATCCGCTAAATTCAGGCTGCTGTGCAAATGGCTGGAGGCGTTCTTCAAGCAATTCCATATCCCCCTGCAAAACCGCTTCGCGCAGGTGCTTCAAGTGTTCAGGGGCGGGGCAATGCCGACCTATCCGCGTTCGCGCCGCAAAAAGACGCGGCGCAAACCCTACTGGCTGCACCGTCTGAGGCTGCATAGCCTCCGCTTTAGGCAGAGTAAAGAAAAAGCGCGAACCCCGCCCTTCCTCACTGACAATACCCACTTGACCGCCCAATTTACTAACAATCCGCTCGACAATCGACAGCCCCAAACCATGCCCTTCTTCGCCCAAATTTTGGTGCAGGCGTGTGAAAGGCGTAAACACTTTTTGTTGCGCTTCGCTACTCAAGCCCGCGCCATTGTCTTGCACCCAAAACAACACCTGCTCGCCTTCCGCTTGCGCACCAATTTCCAAGCGCGGCGGATGACCGCCGTATTTCAGGGCATTGCTTAGATAATTCGTCCACACCTCTTCTATCCATTGCGCCTGCCCCAACGCCACCGGGAAAACTTGAGGCAGGTGCAACTCAGCAGCACGCGCTTGCAATTCGGGCTGAACACGTTGCAACGCCTGTTGCACGATGGCGTTCATATCCATAGCCACCGTTTCAATCTGTTGTTTAGACACCTTAGCCAGCAATAGCAGGGCATCAATAATTTCTCGCATTTTATAGCCAGCATTACGGATGTCGCGCACCTTGTCTAATAAATGGGCATCTTCTGTATATTGCCGACAGAGCATTTCGCTTAAGCCCGTGACTAAGCCCAGCGGATTTTTTAAGTCATGCGCAACGGTATGTGCAAAAGCATCTAGTTCTGCGTTACTGTCTTGTAATTGTTCAATAAACTGTTGTTGCTGACGCTGCAAACGCCGCACGGTTAAATGGGTATCGACTCGCGCCAAGACTTCATCATGCTGCAAAGGCTTGGTAATATAATCCACCGCGCCTAATTGAAAACCCGTCACCTTGCTGTGCGTCTCGTTCAGCGCAGTTAAGAAAATGATCGGAATAGCCTCTGTAGCAGAGTCGGTTTTTAAGCGACGACAGACTTCAAAACCATCAATCTGCGGCATCATCACATCCAGCAAAATCAAATCGGGCTGTTCAATATGCGCGGTTTCAATGCCGCTCTGCCCATCTTCAGCAATCAATACCTCATGCCCTTGTTCACTGAGCAGATTGAATAACACCCCGATATTTTCTGGAACATCATCAATAATGAGTAAACGCGCATCAGCAGAGTCGCTAAATGTAGTGAAATCAAATTTGCTTGTCATAGGTTTTAAGGGAATGTTTTTTTAGAATTGCTGAAAATCTATAGCTTAGGACAACATTTCGCGCACGTCAGTAAAATGTCCGCTCACCGCAGCCGCGGCTGCCATCGCCGGGCTGACAAGATGCGTGCGTCCGCCCGCGCCTTGTCGCCCTTCAAAGTTGCGGTTAGAAGTAGAAGCGCAACGCTCACCGGGTTCGAGGCGGTCTGCGTTCATGGCGAGACACATAGAGCAGCCCGGAGAACGCCATTCAAAGCCCGCGTCTCGAAAAATTTTATCTAAGCCTTCGGCTTCCGCTTGCTGTTTGATTAAACCCGACCCCGGCACAACCAGCGCGGCTTTGATATTAGCCGCGATTTTGCGTCCTTTGGCAATGCTGGCAGCGGCGCGGAGGTCTTCAATACGGGAATTGGTACAAGAACCGATAAAAACTTTATCAACACGGATGTCTTTAATCGGCTGATCGGCGTGTAAGTCCATGTATTGCAAGGCGCGGCGCATCCCTTCGGCTTTCACCGGATCACTGATATGGGCAGGATTAGGCACGCTATCGGCGATGGCAACCACCATTTCCGGCGATGTTCCCCAACTCACTTGCGGCGCGAGCTGGCTGACATCCAACTGTATTTCTGCGTCAAAATGCGCACCTTCATCAGTGTGCAAGTCGCGCCATGCCTGTTCCGCCTGCTGCCAGCTCTCACCTTTCGGCGCGTAAGGTCGCCCCGCAACATAAGCAATGGTTTTCTCATCAACCGCCACCATGCCAGCGCGTGCGCCCGCTTCAATGGTCATATTGCACACCGTCATGCGTCCTTCAACAGACAAATCGCGGATCGCAGAACCGGCAAATTCAATCGCGTAACCGGTGCCGCCGGCAGTGCCGATTTTGCCAATAATGGCGAGAATCATGTCTTTGGCACTGACTCCCTGCGGCAACGCGCCTTCAACCAGAATGCGCATGTTTTTAGATTTTTTCTGCATCAAACATTGGGTCGCCAGTACATGTTCGACTTCAGACGTGCCGATGCCAAACGCCAGTGCGCCGAGCGCGCCGTGTGTAGAAGTGTGCGAGTCGCCGCAGACCAGCGTCATACCGGGCAAGGTCGCGCCCTGCTCAGGTCCGATGACATGCACAATGCCCTGGCGAATATCCCGCATCTTAAATTCGGTAATGCCAAAATAATCACAGTTTTGCCCTAGGGTTTCGACTTGCAAACGTGAAATCGGATCAGTGATACCCTGTTCAAGTCCGGCGGTGGGTACATTGTGATCAGGGACTGCGAGGTTGGCTTGTAAACGCCAAGGTTGACGCTGGGCAAGGCGCAGCCCTTCAAAAGCCTGCGGTGAGGTGACTTCATGGATTAAATGCCGATCAATGTAGAGTAATGTGGTGCCGTCTTCGGCAGTTCTAACCCGGTGAGCATCCCATAATTTGTCATAAAGCGTCGCTGAGGACATTGTGTTTTCCTTACAAAATGATTGTCTTGTCTGAGCTGAGGCGGAATTATACGCATAGCCGCCCGAAACTGCTTTTTTTGCTTTTTTATTCCGAGCTTCAGGTTTCAGGCAGGGACCGTATAACTAAGGCTTCAAACCTTGATCCGTGCGTGCAAACCGGCTTCCCTCTCGCCCGCGTATGCCAGTGCGTGAGATGCCAGCGGCAGGGTGATGAACAACAACAGCACAATCGCCAATAAACGCCAAATCCAAGCCCAACCCCAAGCTGAACCCAGCGCGAACAGCAACAGCGCGACGGCGAACAGGCTTACTGCTAGGGTTGCCGCTTTGGTCCCTGCATGTTGGCGACTCAGCGCGTCGGGCAGACGCAAAATACCTAGTGCGGCAATCAGCAACAAACCGCTGGCTAAGGTGGCAAACAGGAGGGCGAGAATGGCGAGAATGCTCATGGCTGTGGCTCCTGCTGCGTTTGGGTTTCTGCTTGGTTCTGAATGAGCCGCGCCCAAGACAGGGTGGCAACCACACCGGTCAATGCTAATCCTAAAGCGACATCCAGATACACAGTGCTGCCCGCTAACCAAGCGGCGATAAAACAAAAAATAATCGCTACCGCAAAGAGCAAATCCAAGCCGATCACACGATCTGTTGCCGTAGGTCCAACAAACAGCCGATACGCGCCCGCCAGCGCGGACAGACCAGCGGCGGCAGCGCATAACATTAAATACAGGGTCATCTGTGTTCTCCCATGAGGACTGTCAGCGGTATAATGAAATGCTGATGAATGCTGTGAAAAACCTGCTCGCTCTGTTTGAGGTCAAGCAAATGCAGCACAAATTGGTGTTTTTCCCGATCGATAGACACCGCCGTGGTGCCGGGCGTGAGCGTCACCAGAGCAGCGAGAATACTCGCCGCACTAGGCGAAAGCTGCCCATAATCCATGCGCGTCAAGCCGCCTGCGGTGTTAGGCTGGCGCACAATAAAACGCGCCGTGTCCCAACCTGACCACAGCACACCGTAGATAAAATTAAAAATCAACTGTAATAAAGCCCGTATTTTATTCATGGCGTACTCCAGAAACCCGCGCTGTGGGTATTGAGGAAGGCAATTAGCGGTTCGGGATACACACCCATGCCGATAATCACCAGCGATAACAGCGCCACAGCCGCATAAGCAGGCAAAACCTGCATCGCCGCATTCGCGCTATAATGTTGCGCATCAGGATGGGCTTTCCAAAAAGCCTCCAACCAAATTTTGTTCATTGAATACAAGGTTAAAAAACCAGTTGCCAAGGCGATGCCCGCCCACATAAACCGCTCTTGATGGAAACTTTCCACGACCAATAAGTATTTCCCCCAAAAGCCGCTGCTAGGCGGCACACCGACCAACGAGAAGGCATTGATCAGAAACAGCACAGCTAACCACAGTTGCGCCGGATACAAGCCGCCGATTTTGCGTAAATCATAATGTCCGGCGTGTTGCCACATCAGCCCGGCGATGAGAAACAAATTTGCTTTAACCAGCAGGTTATGCAGCAAGAAAAAACTGCCTGCCACCCTACCAGCCGCGCTTGCCAACGCCACGCCCAGCATTAAATAACCGATTTGGCTAATGATATGAAACGCCAAAATACGGCGAATGTCCCAGTGATACGCCGCGCCGATGACACCGCTGAGCATGGTCATAACCGCCAGCCAGCCCAGCGCGTCCAGCATGAAACTCACATCAAACACCTGCCCACTCAAGCGCAGCAGCACGTACAACGTGATTTTAGTCAACAAACCGCCGACCAATGCCAGCAAAGGCGCGGGCAAGGTGTGATAAGACGCGGGTAGCCAAGCGAAAAGCGGGAACGCCGCCGCTTTGATCAGTAAAGCGGTAAACAGCAAACCGACATACAACGGTAAGGCATCAGTGACAGGCGGATTTTGTGCGGCTTCATGCAGCGCGGAAAAATTCAAATGCCCAGTCGCGCCATGAATTAAGCCCACCGCAGCCAGCAGCAACAGAGTACCGATCATGCTCAACGTAAAATACTTAAACGCCGCCTCATGGTGGCGCGTCTTGCCGCCCAACACCAACAAGCCCAGCAAGGTAATCAGCAGCAGCTCAAACCACACGTACAGATTAAACAAATCAGCCGCAATGCACACTGCAATGCTGGCAGCCACCAAGCCATGCTGCAACGGATACAAACCGCGTGAAGCCGCTGTTTCGCGCCATACGGTTTGATACAGCAACACCGCAAAAGCGACTAGGGAGACCGATACCAGCAGCAAAGCACTCAAGCCATCCGCGGCAAACTCAATGCCATAAGGCAGTGACCAATTCCCCACAGCAACCGACACGCGCCCCACCGCTGCCACCTCAAGCAGCAGCAGCAAGCTGCTCACCAACACCGCCGCGCCGCCGCCGAGATTGAGCAGCAACAAAGCGCGTCCGCGCACAAAGGCACTCAGCAAAGCAGTCGTTAAAGCGCACAAAAACGGGCTTAATAACATTATGCGTCATCCTCCAAGACCGCTGGTTTAAAGCCCGTTTCACCCGCCTGCTGTGGCTCGGCAGCTTGTTGTTGAGCGACATCGGCATGATCGTGATCGCGGCTCAATCGCGCTGCCAACAGCAGCGCAAAGCACAGCAACGCGAAGCTGATAACAATAGCTGTCAGCACCAAAGCTTGCGGCAGGGGATTGGCAAAACCTGCCGCCAGTTGCGTGGCATCTGCCGCTATGATCGGCGCGATCAAGCTGCCCGGACGGCTGCTCATAAACACCAGCAAATTAACCGCACTGCCCAGCACTGCCAAGCCAACAACGACACGAAATAAATCACGCGATAATAGCAGCCAGACACCCGCGCTAACCGTGAGACTAATAGCAACAATGAGGATAATATTCATAATAAGAAATGTAGCTTAGTTAGGAATTTTAGTGTCCCGCCAAGTTCGGGATTTTGATTAAGTGCTTAAAACCCAAGTATTTGCGGCAAGCTTGATAAAGCAAAAAATGCAGTTGTCTTTCGGCTGTGAGTATAAATTCAGCACACTCTAAGCACGGGTTAAGGTGCTTGAATTACCGCGCATTATGGTTAATCAGTGGGGGAAATATGCGTTTTTCCTAAACTTATGTCAAGACGCTTACTGTCACTGTCGTTAAGTGGGTAACAAAGTGCGAGTTTCGCGTGCCGTGATAAGGTAAGCGTTTACATTTCCTCAGTAAAAACCTGACAGCTAGGAAGCTATCCGAAAACAGCCCGCTCTCAGGCATAATATCAATTTTCCAAAAAGTTTACTGCCAATGCTGACAATTCCCTTCAAATC
>CAZOSP010000025.1:0-36765 GCA_964582525.1 uncultured Thiomargarita sp.
CAATGACTGGGAAGCCATCTTCATGGTATTGCGCCATCCGCATTTGCCCTTGACCGATAATGAGGGTGTATGTGCGTTGGGGCTTGAGTGATCTTGTGCAATATTAGCTGCGGCTTTCGTTGGGAGGATGGCTCTTGCATGTTTGCATTGTTGGCATGGGTGATTGACACCTGCCGTCAACGTGCTGTATCTCCTTGGTGGTATTTGGGGCGGGTGATTTGGGGAAGGCGAGCGGGGTTGGGATGCGCTGCGGCTGCCCTCATCTCCTATTTCGAGGGGATGGGAGTCTGAATGGTTACTGCAAACGCGCTTGAATATATGGATGAAATTCCAGATAAAATAAAAAGTTATTTTCCTGATTTAAGCAACAAAGAATGGCAGGCTGCTTTGCGTGCTATCACCGTTATTCTTATTTCAATGGAAAAACATATTTCTTTTCACACAGAAGATAAAAAACAACAAAGTTTACTTAGGTATATTTTGCGAGAAAAATCATAAAAATGTCTTACATTCTTGCCTTTGATTACGGTCATAAAAAAATCGGTATAGCGATAGGGCAACGCATTACCAGTACAGCCAATCCATTGCAAATTATTCGCGCTAAAAATCAAAAACCCGATTGGCAAACAATAGCGCGTTTAATTAAAGAATGGCAACCCGAACAATTAGTTGTCGGTCTGCCCTTACATGCCGATGGCACTGCCAGTGCTATTTCTTTAGCCGCAGAAAAATTCATGCGTCAACTTGAGGAACGGTTTGATTTACCGGTCCATGCCGTTGATGAAACGCTATCTTCTCACGCGGCGGCTGAGTTGCTGGGTTCAGACAAAGGACTGGATGCAGTCGCAGCGCAAATTATTTTGGAAACCTGGTTTGCACACACAAATTGACATCCAAGCCTTGCTTGATAGCATGGCTGCACAACTCAAAACACAGGTGCTACAAGCGCATCAACAACCGGTGCTGATGATCGGCATCCATAGCGGCGGCATTTGGGTTGCCGATCAGCTTTACCAACGGCTTCATCTCCCAGACCCCATTGGCAAGCTGAATATTACTTTTTACCGCGATGATTTTTCTCAAATTGGGCTGCATCCCAGCGTAGGCGCGTCAGATTTACCTTATGAAATTGATGATCGTCACATTGTTTTGGTGGATGATGTGTTATACACCGGACGCACCATCCGCGCCGCCCTCAATGAGCTGTTCGACTATGGTCGTCCAGCCAGCGTTAAACTAGCCGTCCTCGCGCAACGCAATGGACGCGAACTTCCCATTCAAGCCGACATCGTAGGTACGCATTTACAGCTAAACAGCAACGAATACTTACAACTCAACGGTCCCGACCCTCTGTTATTATCCATCCAGCAACGATGAACTCAATCCAATTCGACAACCACGGTAGACTTAAACATTTCATTAGTATTGAAGGACTTAAGCGCGATTTTCTATTGAAAATCTTGCGCGTTTCGCAATCCTTCATTAGCAGCAAAGATCAAAAAATCCGCAAAGTTCCCTTGCTGCGCGGCAAAACCGTCATCAATCTATTCTTTGAACCCAGCACCCGCACGCGCACCACTTTTGAAATTGCCGCCAAACGACTCTCCGCAGATGTCATCAATTTTAATATCAATGCCTCCAGCTCCAGCAAAAACGAATCACTGACTGACATGCTGCACAACCTTGAAGCCATGCACTGCGACATGTTCGTCGTGCGCCATGCCTCCAGCGGCGCGGCGCATTTTTTCGCCGAACACGTCTCGCCGCACACGCACATTGTCAACGCGGGCGATGGCTGTCACGAACATCCCACGCAAGCCATGCTTGACGTGCTAACCATCCAGCAGCGCAAAGGCGAATTTACGCCATTACGGGTGGCGATTGTTGGCGATATTCTACATTCTCGCGTTGCCCGTTCCTTAATTCATGCCCTCAGCACTTTGGGCGTGATGGAAATCCGTGCAGTTGCCCCCAAAACCCTGCTGCCACAACATATCGAAAATCTCGGCGCACACCCTTATCACAATTTGCGCCACGGCATCCGTGATGTCGATGTCATCGTCATGCTACGCCTGCAACGCGAGCGCATGAGCAGTGCCTTGTTACCGAGTGAACATGAGTATTTTCAGCAATTTGGCATGACTCAATCGCTATTGGAAGAGGCGCATCCCGAAGCGATTGTCATGCACCCGGGGCCCATTAATCGCGGCATAGAAATGACCTCATCGGTTGCTGACTGCCCGCGCTCGGTGATTTTGCAACAAGTCAGCAACGGCATTGCGGTGCGCATGGCAATTATGGCAATTACTATGGGCGTGCCTTTATCGCCGCCCGACAGTTGAAAGCATCGCCTGTTCCCGCGCTCCAGCTCTGGCAACGGCAGCCTATCTACCATATTACATACTAGCTTTAAGGTCTTGACATGACAAAACCTTCTAAACCCGCTCTTGTCGCAGGACAGGGGCAGCGCGGCGCGGAAAAAACCGCACGCATTCCGATTAAAATCGTTCCCACTCAAGGCAATTTGCCGCGTAAACCCGACTGGATTCGGGTGCGCCTAGATAATCCAGTTAAAATTCAAAAACTTAAAGACAAATTACGGGAACACAAGCTGCATACTGTGTGCGAAGAAGCGGCGTGTCCTAATTTGGGCGAATGTTTTTCCAGCGGCGTGGCGACGTTTATGATTATGGGCGAAGTCTGTACGCGCCGCTGTCCGTTTTGCGATGTTGCACATGGTCGCCCCGCGCCGCTGGATGCGCAAGAAGCCGAGCATCTGGCAAGCACTGTCGCAGCAATGAATTTAACTTATGTGGTGATTACTTCGGTGGATCGGGATGATTTACGTGATGGCGGCGCACAGCATTTTGTCGATTGTATTCGCCGCATTCGCCAACAAGTACCCGACATTCGTATCGAAGTCTTGACCCCTGATTTTCGTGGACGTATGGACATCGCCTTAGAGATTTTTCGTCAAGCACCGCCCGATGTGTTTAATCACAACTTAGAAACGGTACCGCGCCTGTATAAACAAGCCCGCCCCGGCGCAGACTACGCATGGTCGCTGGCATTGCTTAAACGCTTTAAGGCTGAACATCCCAAAGTGCCGAGCAAGTCAGGTTTGATGCTCGGTTTGGGCGAGGAGCTTGATGAAGTTGAACAGGTGTTGCGCGATTTGCGGGCGCATGATTGCGAAATGTTGACTGTCGGGCAGTACCTGCAACCTAGTCGCCATCATTTGCCGGTGAGTCGTTACGTGACACCTGAAGAATTTGACCAGCTTGGGCTTTTGGCAAAACAGCTAGGTTTTCTGCATGTCGCCAGCGCGCCTTTGGTGCGCTCGTCTTATCATGCCGATAAGCAAGCACGGGGAGCGTTTGTTTGACGGTAAGCTTGTAGCAGAAAAAAATTCTGTGGATTAAAGCCAGCGATGGTTAGCTGTTCTCACATTGGAATTTGGGGAGAGCGTTAAAAACCTAAGACTGCTTTCAGGGCAGGGAATGACCGCAAAATAATACCCGAAAGTGCGCCCACGTAAACCTCCTAGATGTTGAAAACCCGGTAGGTTTGCGTTTCAGAGATTGAGGATTATGGAATGCCCATCTCTACTGAGAACTCCGAAAAACTTTTTTATCTATAATAAAATCAATCACTTATGAAAATATGCTCTAGCCAAAATCAATGACTTACAGACTTTTTCAGCGTTTTCAGTATCTGAAAATCTACAGATGATTAGGCTATTGGCAAAGTAAAATAAAACTTATTGCCCTGCCCAGGCAAACTTTCTACACCTGCCTCGCCCTCGCAGCTTTCGACAATGCGCTGCACAATCGACAAGCCCAGACCATGCCCCTCAACACGCACCTGCCCTATGCGAGTAAAAGGCACAAATAATTGCTTTCGCGCCTCTTCATCAAGACACTCGCCATTGTCCAATACCCAAAAGCGCGCATATTTTTCATGCCAAACCTCGCAGCCAATCTGTATCACCAGCGGATTGCCGCCGTATTTAACCGCGTTGCTTAAATAATTAACCCAGACTTCTTCAATCCACTGCGCGTAACCTCTAGCAGCAAGCCATTGTCCGGGCAAAATAATGTCTATCTGTTTACACTGTATTTCATTCTGCAAGCGACTTTTTGCTTGCTTAAAAAGAATTTCTATATCAAGCACTTGCATCTGAATTTTACTGCGATTGCGGGTTTGCCCTAATAGCAATAACGCCTCAATAATATTCTTCATTTTATGTGTAGATTTTTCAACATAATTCATGTATTTCAAGGCTTTATCATCTAATTGGCAATTCAGCGTATGGTGTAAATGTTCCTGCAAAGCCTCCAAAGACATATTTAAGCTATTAATCGGTGTTTTTAAGTCATGCGCTACGGTGTGTGAATACGCATCTAATTCGCGGTTTTGCTGCTGTAATTGCTGGTTTTTTTCCGCCAGACTTTGGCGCAACTCGCTCAGCGTTAAATGCGTATTCACCCGCGCCATCACTTCTTCATACTGAAATGGCTTGGTAATATAATCCACGCCGCCCACTTCAAAGCCGGTGACCTTATCCACCGTATCCGATAAAGCACTCATAAAAATCACCGGAATTTCCTGCGTGTTTGGGTCTGCTTTTAAGCGCCGACAGGTTTCAAAACCGTCCAATTTCGGCATCATGATATCCAGCAAAATCAAATCAGGTTTGGCATATACCACCTGCTCTAGCGCGTCTAAACCATCTTTAGCCACGCGCACCCGATATTTTAAGTTACTCAGATAACGAAATAAGAGTTTTAGATTGTCTGCCATATCATCGACAATCAACAATGTTTTGCTCGTGGTAGTTTTCATGGTTAGCATCAGTTGTTTATACTGTTCCCCCGTGGGAATGCTTAGGAATGCCTCAAAATAATGCTCGAAAGTACGCGGACGTAAACTCTCTAGGCTTTCAAAATCTATAGTGCTTCAGATAAATAATATCCAAATACCTGACAGGTCTTGAAGACTTGTCAGGTTTGCTTCAGGCATTTAATTATCCGAAAATCTATAGAAAGTTTAAGTTTCGGCTATTATTGAATATCCATTCCTTAATAATTATTCAGATTGAAGTCATCGCCATACAAATCATTATTGTAGCTGTCGTCTAAAGCCCGCGCGGCTTCTTCGGCAGCTCTAGCGGCTTCTTCGGCTTGGCGTTTTGCTGCTTCTTCGGCAAGAAATTCATTGACTTCTTGCTGGCGACGTTGCTCTAGGGTGGATTCCCAAGTGCGGGTGCGGGCTTCAACAATATCCAGACTGTTTTGGTCGGTGCTGATGGGTTGTAACCACTCGCTGAGTTTGGCTAAATCTTCTTCAGTCAGCAGTCCGGAGGCTTGCTTCAGTAACAAGCTGTTGGTGATGTAGATGTAGCGGGCGTTGGCGTAGTTGCGCTGGGCGTTGAGCAGGGCTTGACGCGCATTTAAGACATCCACTGAGGTGCGCGTGCCAACTTCAAAACCGGTTAAGGTCGCGCTGTAGGCGGTTTCGTTGGACACGACCGCTTGTTTAAGGGCTTTGACGCGACTGATGCCCGATTGCACGTTGAGATAAGCGTTGCGCACATTGCGTTGAATTTGACGGCGTTGTTTTTCGAGGCTGTCGAGTGCTTGGTTGTATTGGATTTGCGCTTCACGGGTTTGCGCACCTAAGCGTCCGCTCAAGTCAAAAGGCACTTGCAAGGATAAACCAATGCGGTTGTCAATACCGTGTGAGCCAAAGCCATTGCTGTTTTGATCGGAATAACCATGAGTGGCATTGGCAGCCACAGTGGGATAGCGTTCTGAGCGACGCAGATCAATGGCTTCTTTGGCAATTTCGACATCGTATTGCGCCGCTGCTAGGCTGGGATTGTTTTTTATCGCACTGTCAACCCATTTTTCCATGTCACTGGGATCGGGATCGAGGAGCGGAATGTCGTCACGCAAAACATCTAAGTCTTGATGATATTCGCCGACTGTTTCGCGCAGTGCTTCATAAGCGGTATCTAGGGCGTTTTGCGCTTGAATTTCATCAGCGACCGCTAAGTCATAGCCAGCTTTGGATTCTTGCACATCGGTAATGGCGATTAAACCGACTTCAAAGCGCTGCTGGCTTTGTTCGAGTTGTTTTTTAATGGCTTCTTTAGCGACACGAGAAAAAACCAAGTCATCAATGGCGCGTAGCACATTAAAATAGAGTTGGGCGACTTGCAGGCTTAAGCTTTGTTCAGCAGCTTGATAATTGGCTTGGATTTTTTCAATGGCGCGTTCACTTTGTGTCAGTAAGATATTGCGACTGCGGTTATAAATTTGATAATCCAGCGATAAGGTATAACCGCTGTTGGTGCTGGTTTGTTCAAATTCTTCGTCTAACCCTTTGCTGTAATTAGCCGAGGCTTGCGCCGAAGGTTTGAAAGCGGATTTCGCCTGCCAATAACGCTCTCGCGCCGCTTCGCGCTCTAGTGCGGCAATGCGAAAATTCGGCTCACTGCTTTTAGCTAATTGATAAAGCTCATGCAAGCTTTTAGCTTGGAGCGGACTCTGACTAAGGCACAGCAAGAGCGCGCTTAAACTGAGATGAGGCAAGATTGATTTCATAAAACTATATCCTTTTCAATAGGTTGGCATTGTTCGATCAACGTCCTGCGCCCACAAATCAACGCCGCCGTATAAATTAATCACCTGCGTAAAGCCGGCTTGTTGCAGAAAATGCGCGACTTGCAGACTGCGCACACCATGATGGCAAATCAGCACCACTTCTTGTTGTGGATCAAGCTGAGAAATGGCTTGAGGAATATCCCGCATGGGCATGAGTTGCGAACCCGGTAGATGACAAATCTCAAATTCCCAAGGCTCACGCACATCTAACAGTAAAGGTTGATGCCCCGCGCTTAAATAGGCTTGTAATTGTGTCGGACGTAGCTGGCGCATTAGAATACAAAAGCTTCGGTCTCTGGCACATTGTGCAGGGTGGGCAGGCGAGTTTCAAACAAAGACTCGGTGTGCCATTCAGTTTGGCTTAAACGGCGGATGAGTTGCGCCTCCATGATCGGATGTTCGCCCACCACCACGAATAAGCGTCCCCCCACTGCCAAAGCATTGAGTAAATCATCGGGCAATACCGGCACAGAACCAGTCAGCGCAATCACGTTGTAGGCACTGCGAGGCGAAGCAAAAATATCAGCCGTTTCCAAAGTGACATTTTCAATCTGCAATGCGGCTAATTTTTCTTCTGCCTGCTGGGTGAAATCCACAAGCGTATCCAAGCTCCACACATGATGCGCCAATGTCGCCAATAAAGCCGTGGTGTATCCGCTGCCAGTCCCCACTTCTAACACGTTATCAGCAGGATTAATGTTCAGTGCCTGCAACATCCGCGCTTCTAAACGCGGTTCCAGCATCACCTCCCCATGTCCCAAAGGAATCTGCATATCCGCAAAAGCAAGCTGCGCAAAACCCTGCGGCACAAAATGCTCACGCCGCACAGTCATCAATAAATCCAGCACACGCTGGTCTAACACATTCCAAGGGCGTATTTGCTGTTCAATCATATTAAAACGGGCTTGTTCTATATCCATTGTCATTCTTTCAACTCAAGTGATAAGCATTCGCGCCGCCACGTAAAAACCTGACAGGTTTAGGGGCAGGTTCTGAACACTGGTAAACATAAAAGAAAGTCGCCAACCGGTTTGCTGAAACCTGACGTAAGCGTTCTCCCCGACAGGGGGATGCGAACGCTTACAAGCTAACAGGTTTGGCATAATGCGTTGCCAAAATACCATTAATCGGATGCTTCTTTAGGTGCTGTGCAATACTCTTTGACACGCGCCTCAGCCGTTTTGAGTTCAGCTTCCAGCTCTTGTGCCGTCAACACTCGTGCCTGCGCATTATCCTGATTATCAGCGATTTTTACCACAGGCGCGTCGCTGGTTTTCAACAACTGCACATGCTGCTTGGCTTTTTCGCAATTATGCTGACGAATCTGCGCCGGCGTTGCCTGCTCTAAAGCCTGTTTAATCCGCACATCCTCAGCTTCCGCAGCGGTCGCTGCCGATGCGTCAGCGGCTGCTTGCGCATCAGCATCATTCCCCGAAGTCGGTGCTTCAATATCACGGGTCAAAGCATTCACCTCCGGTGGCGGCGGCTGTTGAGAAAATTGCAAAACGCCCTCTTCATCAACCCATTGATAAATTTGTTCCGCCTGCACGGATAAGCTGCACACGCCCAAGCAAGCCAGTAACAGTAAAGTTTTCATGTTATCTCATCTCCTTAAAAAATCCTCAGCAAAATAGAGAGATGATTATACTCATACCTGCCAGAAACTGCATTTTTTGCTTTATCAATTTTCATTTAACTGAAAACGCTGAGAAAGTCTGTAAATCATTGATTTTAGATAGAGCGTATTTGTATAAGTGATTGATTTTATTATAGGCAAAAAAAGTTTTTCGGCGTTCTCAGTTGATAGCAGTGGCACGGCGCGTTAGAACGAGAAAGCCATGAGCTTGAAAAACCGCCAACACGCAAACGCTAAAAACCGAAAATTGTAACCTCCGAAGTATATCCATCGCCGCGCAAAACTGCATGTAACGATTTTTTTATTTGATATTATTCCCGCTTTCACTGATGTTTTTCCAATATGCCAATCATTCGAGACAACCATGCCACACACACTTCCCGCCGAATGGACAGCGCAAGCCGCCGTGATGCTGACTTATCCCCATGCCGACACCGACTGGTCAACGCAACTCACTGAAACAGAAAGTGTTTATTTAAACTTAGCCAAACACATCTGCGACCATGAACAGCTCATTGTCGCCTGCCATAACGAACAAGTGCGGCAGCACGTCGCCGTACAACTGGCGCGCGCCAGCATTCCCGCAGAGCGTTACGCACTCCACCTCGCCCCCTGCGATGACACATGGACACGCGATCACGGTCCCATCAGCATTTATCAAAACCAACAGCGCCTACTGCTCGATTTCCAGTTCAACGCCTGGGGCAACAAATACGCCGCCCATCAAGACAACCAGATCACCCGCCGTTTACACGCCGCAGGCGCGTTTGCCGACAGTCCCCTGCGCTCAGTCGATTTTATTTTAGAAGGCGGCAGCATCGACTGCGACGGACAAGGCACGCTACTGAGCAGCAAAAACTGCCTACTCTCACCACAACGCAACGGGCATTTAAGCCAAGCTGAAATAGAAAGAACCTTGCAAGAACAACTCGGCGTGCAACGGATTTTATGGCTAGAAAACGGCTATTTAAGCGGCGACGACACCGACAGCCACATTGACACACTAGCGCGTTTTTGTGACCCGCAGACCATCGCCTACGTTGCCTGCGAAGACCCAAAAGACCCACATTATGCGCCCCTGCAAGTCATGCGAGAAGAACTACACAGTCTGCGACAAAGCCATGGCGAACCTTACACCCTCGTACCACTGCCGCTGCCCGCGCCCAAATACAACGCAGACCAGCAACGCCTGCCCGCCACTTACGCAAATTTTTTAATTATCAATGGTGCGGTGCTAGTGCCGACTTATGCTGACGCACAAGATCAAATCGCCTTAAATATTTTGGCGCACTGTTTCCCCAAGCGAAAAATAATCGGCATTGACTGTCAGCCCTTGATTCAGCAGTTTGGCAGCTTACATTGCATTAGTATGCAGATACCCATAGAACATCCCCACGCAGAGCGTGGAAACGAGAGATAGGAGCAAATAATGACCCGCGAACTTTACAAAGTAAAAGTTGATGTTAAATCAACTTATATCGAAAACCACTCCAACCCCGACGAAGAACGCTATGTCTTCGCCTACACAGTGACCATTCGCAACCAAGGACAAATACCCGCTAAATTATTAACACGGCATTGGATTATTACCGATTCTAACGGCACGATTGAAGAAGTACGCGGCGAAGGTGTGGTAGGCGAGCAGCCTTATTTGCGCCCCGGCGAAGGTTTTCAATACACCAGCGCGACCCTGTTGAAAACGCCGGTAGGCAGTATGCAGGGCAGTTACCAGATGATTGCCGACGACGGGCAAGCCTTTGACGCAGAAATCGCTGCGTTTGGTTTAGCGCAGCCGCGCATCCTTCACTAGACAGGCAATACGGCGCACCCGTCTTTCTCGAATCACCTGTGCCAAAGTAACTGTCCAGATACCCGGTAAACCTTGCAGGTTTTCAAAACCTGCAAGGTTTTTTCTAGTTCCCAAGTGCCGCTTGGGAACGAGGGCATATCAGCTTGTACCCTTAACTACATAGCAGTGACGCGGGAGCGTTGGAACGAGGAACAGCTTGACCTACAGACAACAAAAGCGGTACAATCCGCCGCTTTTTTTAACATGACAAGAACTTTTCCCCCAGCCTTTCTAGCTGGAAGGAAAACAAAACGGAGTTATTCTTATGTATGCAGTAATTAAAACCGGCGGCAAGCAATACACCGTGCGAGCAGGCGACCTTCTAAAAGTCGAAAAAATGGAACTTGGCGAGGGCGAAAGTCTCGAATTTGACGTGCTGATGCTGGGCAACGAAGACAGCGTGCAGGTCGGTACGCCTATCCTTGAAGGCGCGAAAGTAACAGCAACGGTGGAATCTCAGGGTCGCCTACCGAAAATTAAAATTATCAAATTCCGTCGGCGTAAACACCATCGTAAACAAATGGGGCATCGCCAATATTTTACCGAACTTAAAATCACCGGCATTAACGCTGCCTAACAAGGAGATATACACTCATGGCTCACAAGAAAGCTGGCGGCAGTAGCCGCAACGGACGCGATTCAGAATCCAAACGACTAGGCGTAAAACGCTTTGGCGGACAAGCCGTCAAAGCTGGCAACATCCTCATTCGCCAACGCGGCACCCGTTATCATGCTGGTGTGAATGTTGGTTTAGGGCGCGATCACACCTTATTCGCCTTAAAAGACGGTAAAGTCAAATTTGAAATCAAAGGTGCTTCTAATCGTCAATTTGTCAGCATTGAAGAAACGGCTGCTTAAGCAGCTAATTTTCAGAATGATGGGGGCATTTTGAATAATGTGACATCAACAAACCATGAAATGTAAAATCAATGATTTGCAATTTCAAAGGAAGCTGATGTCACAATTTTTAAACTTATAACCACTTAAATTTACAATGGTTGATTTTGTGTCCTATTTTGAATATGCCCCCTCAGTTTAACGCAGCTTGCCTGCATTACAGAAGCCAATGAAAAAAATTAATTTGGATATTTTTCTGTGCTTGGGATTTAAGCAATGAGTTATTTTAAACAGCTTACTTGGCAACATGCTTTTGTTGTTCTACCTTTGGGTGTTTTAATTTATCTTTCTTATTTAAATCGAGGGTTTCAAGTTGATGATGCTTTAATCTATCAACGCTATATTCAAAATTGGCTTGCAGGCGATGGTTTGGTATATAACAAAGGTGAGTTTTTTAATGCACTTACTTCGCCTTTATATACTTATTTGAGTGTTTTATTTGCATGGCTATTTGACAATGCTCAAACAGGCGTTATTGTCCTGAATACTTTATTGATGGGTGCAACATTAATTACGATAACCGTTTTGCTTTCACGCTATATAAAATTTGTTTTTTCAGTATTAGCCGCTCTATTTATTGCCTCATTTCCTTTTTTCTATCAAACTTACGGAATGGAAACGGCATTATTTGTATTTCTGATTAGTTTGAATCTCTATTTATTTGACAAGCATGATTATTATTGGTTAGGCATTGGTTTGGCATTGTTATTAATTACACGTAGCGAAGGCGTTTTTCTATTATTAGCCATGCTCATTGAACATTTTCGCTTACGCCGCCCATTTCCATCACTGCATTACTTTATTATTCCTGCTTTAATTATTTGTGTGGTATTTGGCTTTAATAAAATATATTACGGCAGCTTTTTAGCTGAAACAGGTAAAGCAAAGATTTATCAGGGCATGTCAGGTCTATGGGGAGAATGGCCTGCTTTTAGGCATGTTGCTTATCAAATTGGTTGGTTTTTTCATAATAGCTTGCTGTTTGGTTACTTTTTAGTGAGTTTAGGCATTGTCGGTGTTCTTGCTTTTGGTTTTACCAGTCTGAATATTGTTATTCTCATTTTTTTAAGTTTATATACTGCATTTTATGTTGGATTAAATATACCTAATTATCATTGGTACTATTCACCTTATTATCTGTTTGTTTTTTGTTATGTGGCAATCGCTATATCTTGGTTTTATCAGAATTTCAAGCTTGCACAAGATGTTAGATTTAAGTGGATAGGTTATTCTGCTTTAATGATTATTGTGTATCAGTTATCTATTAATAGCATCACATATACAAAGAAAAGTGGTGGTTTTGGAGATGTAAATCATCAATACCGTGACGTAGGTTTATGGCTTAAACATAATACATTATCAGATGCTAAGGTAGCACTGATTGAAATTGGTCATGTTGGTTATTACTCTGAGCGTTATATCATTGATATATTGGGGCTTGTTAATCCATTGAACGCAAAATTTATTGGTGAATTAAAATTAAGTGATTGGTTACTTCATTATGATCCTGATTATATTCTGACCCATAAAGTGCTTTGGAAACATGAAGAAAGTGCTAAAACAGCCGCTCTCTTAGGCGATTTTGTAATAACTGACATGCAGGTTGATGATTTTCAATTAATGAAAAAACAAGCACTCAAGATTTATTCTCTACCTACTTACATTAGCGAGCCTAATCAATTAAATCAAGAAAATGGAAACTCTGTTTTAATGGTACACGCCCCAGGTAGAGTTGAATTTAATCTACCCGCAGGACAATATAATGTAAGCGGAGAATTTGGAATACTGAAGAGTGCTTATATCAATAATAGCCGTCCTACCGATGGTGTGCTGTTTGAAGTTACACATAATCAAAAAACTTTATACCAAAAAGACTTAAGTCCTTTATCAGCGGCGGCGGATCGAGAAACACATAGATTTTCTGTGAACGTTTCTTTTATTGAACAAGCTAACAAATTAGAACTACACACCTTAATAAAGGAGGAGGCTTATAGCGATTGGGCTTATTGGCGTAATGTTAATATTAAACCTAACCCTCTGCTCTCCCATCCGATGTAGATTTATGCAAAAATAAAAACCCCTTAAATGGGGTTTTTTTATGTTGAGAGGAAAAACCTATGCAGAAAATCATTGCCCTAACGCTTTTAAGCCTATGCTTAACCGCCTGCTTACACAGCAAGCCGCCAGCACCGTCGCCCGCATTGCCGTCAGTCTCGTACAACGACAATGACGACTACGCCGCCATTGATGCCCATGCACTTAACGCACCCGCCCATTTGCGCAGCGATTTATCGCGTTTATCCGCTTACTTGGTTAAACCAGCGCGTAACCAGCGCGAAAAAGCCCGCGCCATTTTTCGCTGGATTACCGCCAATATCGACTATGATGCCGAGCATTATTTTCGCAATGACTACACACCACACAACATAGATGCTGTGCTGGGTTCGGGCAAAGCCGTGTGTGACGGCTATGCCAACCTGTTTAAGCAACTGGCTGACAAAGTAGGTTTAGAAAGCGTTATGGTCAGCGGTTTCAGCAAAGGCTATGCGTACCACACACGCGGTCAGTTAGGACTGGTGGATCATGCCTGGAATGCGGTAAAAATTGATGGGCAATGGCAATTACTCGATAGCACTTGGGGCGCGGGCTATTTAGATGGACGCAAAAAGCGTTTCGTGCGCCAATTTGAGCCGCATTATTTTTTACCCGCAGCGGCTGCCTTTATTTTTGATCATTTCCCTGATGATCCGCGCTGGCAATTATTAGCTAAACCCCTATCAAAACAAGAATTTACTCAGCTTGCTTATGTGCGTCCGGCGTTTTTTAAGTCAAATTTAGAGCTGCTCAGCCATCGGCAAGAAAGCTTGCAAACCTCTGGCGATCTCACCATCAACATCCGCGCACCGCAAAACAGCTATATTTCTGCGCTGTTGGTGCAGGGTGAAACAAACCTGCCACGCGCCTTGGTGCGCTTAGATCGTCAAGGCGATCTGTATAGTATTACGCCCACTTTCCCAAACAACGGTGATTATCGACTGCGGATTTTTACCAAACGCGGCTTACAAGCCGACACCTTTGACTGGGCATTAGATTATAAGATTCGCAAGCATTAACGCTAACCAGTGATGCCAACAAACCTTGTTGATTTAAATCAATTTTTTCCTGCTAAATCGGTAAAAATGCTGTAAGTTTCAAATACGGACGTTATGCAGGGCTGTTTTTGTGCCGCTGTCAGCGGCACAGCAGAAATCCACCCTTGCTTTACCCTTCTTTAAGAGATGGGTATTCAATAATACCCAAAACTCAAACCTTCTATAGTGCTTCAGATAAATAATTTCCAAAAAACCTGAGAGGTCTTGAAGACCTGTCAGGTTTGCTTCAGAAATTTAATTATCTGAAAATCTATAGGTTTTAAGAGCCTAGAGGGTTTACACCCGCGTACTTTCGGGCATTATTTTGTGGTCATTTCTAAAGGGGATTCAGATGGACATTGTTGGCGTATTAGTGCGCAGCAAACCACCTCAAATACACACCGTTAGAAGCGCATTAAACGCGATTCCAGGACTGGAAATTCACGCCACCACTGAAGCCGGGCAAATGGTGGTGACACTGGACGACAGCAACGGCTACCTCGGCGATACGATTACCCAGATCAACAACATTGAAGGCGTGTTGTCCGCCGCGATGGTTTATCAATACAGCGAACAGGATGAGGAGAGCTTATGAGCATGAATCGGCGAGATTTTTTTAGAAACAGCGCGGCGGCGGCGACCGCCGCAGTGGCGGGTATCAGCTTACCGGGCGGCGTCAAAGACGTGTTGGCTGCCAGCGAATCGACCATTCGCTGGGACAAAGCTCCCTGTCGCTTTTGCGGCACGGGTTGCAGCGTCTTGGTCGGCACGCAAAAAGGGCGCGTGGTGGCGACGCAAGGCGATCCTGATGCACCGGTGAATCGCGGCTTAAACTGCATTAAAGGCTATTTTTTATCAAAAATCATGTACGGCAAAGACCGCTTGACACAGCCCTTGTTACGCAAAAAAGACGGCAAATTTGACAAAGAAGGCGATTTCACCCCGGTGTCTTGGGACGAAGCCTTTGACATCATGGCAGAAAAATGGAAAGTCGCGATGCAAGCCAAAGGCGCAGACGCAGTGTCCATGTTCGGCTCTGGACAATGGACAGTATGGGAAGGCTACGCTGCCGCTAAACTCTTCAAAGCGGGTTTTCGCACCAATAATCTTGACCCCAATGCGCGGCACTGCATGGCTTCGGCGGTAGCAGGCTTTATCCGCACCTTTGGCGCAGATGAGCCGATGGGCTGTTATGACGATTTAGAACACGCCGATGCTTTTGTGCTGTGGGGCGCGAACATGGCAGAAATGCACCCGATTTTGTGGTCACGTCTGACCGACCGCCGTCTCACCGCGCCGCACGTCAAAGTCGCCGTACTGTCCACCTTTGAGCATCGCTGTTTTGAACTCGCGGATATTCCGATGGTGTTCACCCCGCAAACCGATCTCGTCATCCTCAATTACATAGCCCATTACATCATCCAAAATAATGCGGTCAACGAAGAATTTGTTGCGCAACATGTTAATTTCAAACGCGGCAATACCGACATTGGCTACGGCTTGCGCCCCACGGATGCGCGTGAACAAAATGCTAAAAATGCCACTAAAGCGGGCGGCGCGAAACCGATGAGCTTTGCAGAATATAAAGCCTTCGTTGCCGAATATACATTGGACAAAGCCCATGAAATGTCCGGCGTACCGAAAGATCGCTTGGAAGCCTTAGCCAAGCTGTACGCCGATCCCAAGCGCAAAGTAGTGTCCTACTGGACAATGGGCTTTAACCAGCACACACGCGGCACTTGGGTCAACAATATGGTCTATAACATCCATTTGCTGACCGGCAAAATCTCTGAGCCGGGCAATGGACCCTTCTCGCTGACAGGACAACCTTCGGCGTGCGGTACAGCGCGGGAAGTCGGCACTTTTGCGCACCGTCTGCCCGCCGATTTAGTGGTCATGAAACCCGAACATCGTGCCTTTGCCGAAAAAGTCTGGAAACTACCCGCAGGCACCATTCCCGCCAAAGTCGGCGCACATGCTGTCCTCATGCAGCGCAAACTCAAAGACCGCGAAATTAATTGTTATTGGCAACAATGCAATAACAACATGCAAGCCGGACCTAATATTAACGAAGAAATGTATCCCGGCTGGCGCGATCCTGAAAATTTCATCGTCGTTTCAGACCCTTACCCAACCGTTTCAGCCATGGCAGCGGACTTGATTTTACCCACTGCCATGTGGACTGAAAAAGAAGGTGCGTATGGCAACGCCGAGCGGCGTACCCAATTTTGGCGACAACAAGTCGCGCCGCCCGGACAATCCAAATCTGATATGTGGCAAGTGGTTGAATTTGCAAAACGTTTTAAGGTTGAAGAGGTGTGGCCTGAAGAACTGCTGGCGCAAAAACCTGAATATCGCGGCAAAACCCTGTATGACATCTTATTCGCTAACGGTGAAGTGGATAAATACCCCAAACAAGCCGTCAAAGATGAGCGCGGTCATGTCTATGGCAATCACGAAATGGATGATTTTGGTTTTTACATCCAAAAAGGTTTGTATGAAGAATATCGCGTTTTTGGCTTAGAAGGACCCAAAAAAGGGCATGAATTGGCTGAATTTGATGCTTATCATCAATCACGCGGCTTGCGCTGGCCAGTGGTGAATGGTAAAGAAACTCTGTGGCGTTACCGCGAAGGCTACGATCCGCACGTCAGCAAAGGCAAGGGCGTAGAATTTTACGGACATGCTGACGGCAAAGCGGTGATTTTCGCTCTACCTTACGAGCCACCCGCCGAATCCCCCGATGCTGAATACGATTTATGGCTAAGTACCGGGCGCGTATTAGAGCATTGGCATTCCGGCTCCATGACTCGCCGCGTTCCCGAACTCTACCGCGCTTTTCCTGATGCGGTGGTGTTTATGCACCCAGACGATGCGCAAGCACGCGGCTTAAAACGCGGCATGGCGGCGAAACTGGAAACACGGCGCGGGGTTATCAGCGCGACAGTGGAAACCAAAGGACGCAATCGCCCACCCAAAGGTTTGGTGTTTATGCCCTGGTTTGATGCAGGGCGTTTGGTCAATAAGTTGACGCTGGATGCAACCTGCCCGATTTCCAAAGAAACCGACTTCAAAAAATGCGCAGTGAAGGTGATGCGGGCGTAGCCTGAAAACCTGCTAGGTTTTAGTAACCTAGCAGGTTTGGATGAGAGATAAGACGTACAATATGCCACCCTGTTGAATACTATTCGTTTCAAACACGAGGTCTATATGTCGCCTTCCTTTAATCATTCCTATTTGGTGTATCGTTTAGCCAAGTTTCTTGACCAGGATGAAAAATTCAATATTCATATTGAAATGACGTTAGATATAAATGGCGTTGATTATATTCCTGATATTGCAGTTTATAAAAAAACACCGATGAATTTCTTACATGATAAAATCAAAGCAGAAGAAAAACCCTTATTAGCGCTAGAAATCTTATCGCCAGCACAAAGCATTAATGAAATCACAGAAAAATTTGAAGTCTATCTGCCCGCAGGTATTCAATCCTGTTGGTTGGTAATTCCACCCATTAAAACCACTATTGTGTTTTCAGATATAGAACATCCTATATCCTATTCAACAGGTTCTTTTCTTGATCCTGTGGTCGGGCATCCAATATCCATTAACGATATTTTTTTGGCATAACCAGCATGGAGCGTTTTTTATATGAGCAGTTTATTTGAACAACTCGGCGGAGAATCCGCAGTGAATGCGGCAGTAGATTTATTTTATACAAAAATGCTAAACGACGATCGGGTTAAACATTTCTTTGAAAACACTGACATGGAAAAGCAACGCGCTCATCAAAAGCGTTTTCTGACTTTTGCTTTTGGTGGTTTACCCGATTATCCCGGACGCAATATGCGCCAAGCCCATACTAAATTGGTTGAAGAACACGGCTTAAACGATAGCCATTTTGATGCAACAGTAGAAAACCTCGCCGCCTCTTTGAAAGAACTCGGCGTGTCTGATGAATTGATTGGTGAAGTGGCTAAAGTCGCGGAAACTGTGCGGGATGATGTGCTGAACCGTTAAGCGATTACAAGGCAAGGTAAATCTTTATGTACTACAATAGTCATACATTGGCTAACACACAGGAGACCTACCATGTCTAAAACCGCTGTTATCTCAACCCGCGTAGACCCAGAACTGAAACGCAATGCCGAAGCCGTGTTTCAGCAACTAGGTCTAAGCACCACGCAAGCCATTACCTTGTTTTTGCACCAAGTTGAATTGCAAAAAGGGCTGCCATTTCAAGTCAAAGTGTCGAATGCGGAGACGATAGCCGCTTTAGAAGAAGCTAAGCATCCTGAAAAACTTAAAGGATATACAAATATTGATGAATTGTGTAAAGATTTGGGTATCTGATGCGTAATTGGTTGCTGGTTTACACCGTTGAAGAAGATGTAGTTGTATTAGTGCGTACTGGCAGTCATTCAGACCTTTTTAACTAACAATGACAGAGTCATTTTTATAATGAACAAACAACGCCGTCAATTCTTAGAACACACTTTAAGTGCCGCGTGCGGCGTGGGTTTGTTCGGTGCGGCGTTATTGATTCACAGTCGCAGCAGTTCGGCACTACCCGCACAAGCGATTCGTCCGCCTGGCGCATTGCCTGAAAATGAGTTTCTAGGGGCTTGTATTCGTTGCGGTTTATGTGTACGGGATTGCCCGTATCACATCTTAAAACTGGCGCAAGCGGGCGAGGAAGTGACGATGGGTACGCCGTATTTCACCGCACGCCTTGCCGCTTGTGAAATGTGCGATGACATTCCTTGCGTCCCCGCCTGTCCTACGGCTGCCTTGGATCACAGTTTAACCGACATTGCGCAAGCACGCATGGGACTCGCCGTCGTCAGCGATCAAGAAGCCTGTATTGCGTTTTTGGGCTTGCGCTGTGAGGTATGTTTTAACGTCTGTCCGCTGCGCGGTCAGGCGATTAGCTTAGAAATGCGCCACAATCCGCGCTCTGGTAAACACGCATTTTTCATCCCTGTGGTGCATTCACAAGCCTGCACCGGCTGCGGCAAATGTGAACAAGCCTGCATTCTCGAAGAAGCAGCGATTAAAGTCTTCCCGCATCAATTAGCCCAAGGACAAAGCGGCGAACATTACCGCTTGGGTTGGGAAGAAAAACAGAAAGCGGGCGGGGCGTTGGTCACACCCGATCAAATTCATGAATACAACCTGCCCGAAGGCATGAGTTACGACCACGCGGGCGAAGGTTTGATTATCGAAGAAAGTGTCGATGACACGCCGTTTTCCAGTAATCCCTTGGAGACGTTGAAACGTGGGCAGGATGCGCTAGGGAGTGACAAACCGTAGTTTGTCACATACCTAGTTCCCAAGCGCCGCTTGGGAATTCATACTTGCCAGCGTTGCTGGCTGTACAGACCGCAACGCGGTCAAGACGGCATTCCCAAGAAACTCTTGGGAACGAGGGGAAAGAAATGCTGGCTCAATCACGGGTTATTGCTAAAGGTTTACGCATACGTGACGTGCAAAGATTAGTCACAGATTATGGTGGTCGCGCTGCAAAATGGACAAAGAAGAGTAGCCCTGTATTTGAATCTGATGGTGTATTGTATGAATATCATTGGTATGAGCATTACGGCATAGGTTGCGTTGAAATAAAGTTAAAAGAAGTGAGTGACAAATGATTGTTGAATTACATTCTAATGCTAATTACCCTGATCTTTCTTCAGATCAGGCGTATTTTGTTATTGGTATAGAAGCGGATGATTTCAGAATACTTAATGATTTTGGCAAGCCTTATCTTTATCCCGCAAAACTATTTACAGTACAAGATGCGCGAGAACCTCAAGATTGGATTAATGAATTTGGCGAGGATGGTGAGCGTTATGCTTACCCACCTGCATTGAATCAAGTCGGTTTCTTTGAAGATGTGTTAGAACATAAACCTGAACAGATGGCTATTTTTTGGCGTGTTGTTAATCAACGTCTTGCGCAAGCCGCTTAATTTCTAAACACCATGAAAGACAAAACCCGCCCCGGACAGGAGGCAATCGAAACTAAAGGCTGGCTGAAAGCGCATCAGTGGCTATTGTTGCGCCGTGTGAGCCAAGCCTTGATTTTGTTGTTGTTTTTGTCGGGGCCTTGGTGGGGCGTGGAGATTCTCAAGGGTAATTTGTCCGCCAGCTTGCTGCTGGACACAGTTCCCATGACTGACCCTTATGTGCTGCTGCAAACCTTGTTCACGCAGCATTTGCCGGCAACGTTGGGCTGGCTGGGCGTGCTGGTGGTGGTGAGTTTTTATTTGCTGGTCGGTGGGCGAGTGTATTGCAGTTGGGTATGTCCGCTGAATGTGGTCACAGATACGGCGGCTTGGCTGCGCAATCGGCTCGACATCAAAAACTCGTGGGCAATGTCGCGGCAGATTCGTTATTGGCTGCTGGGTTTAACCCTGTTGCTGGCGTTACTGACGGGGCAGCTCATTTGGGAAAGCATTAATCCCGTGTCTATGCTGCATCGCGGGATTTTGTTCGGGATGGGCTTGGGGTGGCTGGTGATTGTGGGCATTTTTTTGTTCGATTTATTCATCATGCGCCAAGGTTGGTGTGGACATTTGTGTCCGGTTGGAGTGTTTTACAGCCTGCTCGGACGGGTCACGCCGTTGCGCGTCAACACGCTACAGCGCGAGGCGTGTAATGATTGCTTGGATTGTTTTCGCGTCTGTCCTGAGCCGCAGGTGATTAAAGCCGCCCTAAAAGACAAGCAGCATCAGCCCTTGATTAATGAGGCACATTGTACGAATTGCGGACGCTGCATTGATGTGTGCAGTCAGGACGTATTTAGTTTTCAAATCAAAATATCATCACAGGAGGTTGGATCATGAAACAGGTACTACGTTGGGGTGTGGCACTGTTGATGTGCTGTAGTTTGGGCGGTTTGGCGATAGCCGAAGAAGTCACTTCTTTGCGTGGCAATACGAATATTGCCGCGCAGTCTTTGCCGGCTGAAATTATCCATTGGCAGTCTGAGACGACCTCATTAGCCCGCGATTATGTGCAGCAACCGCCGTTGATTCCGCATCATGTTGAAGGCTATGAAATTAATATCAAAGTCAATAAATGCCTGACTTGTCATAGCTGGGCGAATTATAAAAAAGCCAATGCGACTAAAATCAGTCCTACGCATTTTCGTAATCGTGACGGTTTAGAACTCGCTAATGTCTCAGCACAGCGTTATTTCTGTACCCAATGCCACGTCCCACAAGCGAATACGCAACCTTTGGTGGAAAATACTTTTCAATCGGTGGAAGTCTTGCAACCACGCTAGCTAGGCGTACTGAAGCGATAGCTTAAGTAGCTCAAAAGGAAAAAATCATGGAAAAACGAAAAACAGGCTGGTGGGCGGCATTGTGGAAGCCGAGCGTGCGTTACTCGGTGTTTAGCCTGCTGTTTATCGGCTTTATTATGGGCATTATTTTTTGGGGCGGTTTTAATACAGTTGTTGAAGCCACAAATACCGAAGCGTTCTGTATTTCTTGTCACGAAATGGAAGAAAATGTCTATAAGGAATATAAAAATACAACGCACTATAGCAATCGCACCGGGGTACGTGCGACCTGTCCCGATTGCCATGTACCCAAAGATTGGACGCATAAAATGGTGCGTAAAGTTCAAGCCACTAGAGAATTGTGGCATAAGGCTTTGGGCAGCATTAACACGCCGGAAAAATTTGAGGCGAAGCGTTTGGAGTTGGCGCAGAACGTCTGGCGCAACATGAAAGCCACTGATTCCCGCGAATGCCGTAATTGTCATGGCTTTGATTATATGGATTACACCAAGCAGGGGCGGCGCGGGATGCAGGCGCATGTGGAAGGCTTTGATAGCGGACAGACTTGTATTGATTGTCACAAAGGCATTGCGCATTCGCTGCCCGACATGCACGAAGTTGATCCCAGTGCGGTGGTAGGAAATTAGACATGCCTGGCGGGAGCAAAAATACTGTTTCTGACAGGTATGAGTATAATTGCGGCGAACATTATTTGCAGCTGATTGCTTCTTGTTCTTCAGCCGCGTCCACCGCAGGATTTGCTGTTGCGGGCAGTAGCAGCAAAGCTATCGTGTGTGTAGCATTACAAGATGTCAACTGCGTGAAATCTAGAGTCATCACTTCGTATGGCGATGATGCAGCGCGTGCGGATCAGGGGCGAAACTACGCGGCTGATAGCCAAAATCTGCCGTCGCTGGGCTATGATCAAAACATAAATCGCTGTTCATGCGTTCTATCATGCTCACAGAGACAGTGCGAAATGGCGGCAGGTAGCGTAAGAAAAACACCGCAACACGCAACATCCAAACCGGTATTTTGAGCAAACGCGGGGAGCGATCCAGGCGGCGAAAAATAATTTCTACCATCTGCGCATAAGGCAAAGTTTGTCCGCCGCTGAGATTATAGGCTCGATTAAAGGTCTGCTTTTCATGCCAAGCTTGCAGACAGGCTAGCGCTAAATCTTGCGCGTGAACGGGCTGACGCAAGCCACACCCACTGCCCGTTAGAGGAAAAAAACCAAAACGCCGAATTTGTTGGGCAATGAAAAACACGTTTTTATCTCGGGCGCAACCATAAACCAGCGTAGGACGAAATAAGGTGTAAGCAATAGCGCGTTGTTGGCAGATGTCTTTTAATGCAGCTTCGCCCGCGATGAGCCGATCGACAAGCAGGCGTTCTTCCGCATTGCTAGAATCAACTTTGCTAAAACGTGACGTGGAACTAAAAGCAATGACGCGCTGCACTTTAGGTAAATGCGCAAGTAAATCAGGCAAGAACAACAATGGCGCGAGGTGAAATAAGGTTGTTACTGTGTCAAGTTGTAGCTCGTTGTTTAGATTGTTTAAATCTTTTTGCCAGCAGTGCAGCTTAGGGTGTTGGGTTTGAACCGGTTGCCGACTCATAACTATCACTTCATGCTCTTCTAACAACAAGGGCAGCAAATAAAAGCCAATTTGATTGGTCGCGCCCGTCAGCAAAACAGTGGGAGAAGACATCTGCTCGTTCTTTTATAGTTTTAAGAGAAAAAATGGATTTTTCATTGATGCAGAATGGTTTTTGAACGACGCCAATAGCGAATGAAAAACCACAGCAATACACTGAAAATCAGTACTGCTAACAGTAGAAAAATCAGTAATTGTTTCAATCCGCCTTTATAAGTATCTGAAGCATAATACCATTGAACAAACCAACGTCCTAAACCTGTGCCAGACACGCTAATATCGCGGACATCCGACCACCAGCGTAGGCGATTAATAGCGGGATCATGTTTAGTCAGCTCCACTGTGCTTAAATCTAATGTGTTTTTATATTTTATTTCTAAAACACGGGTTTCTTTCGGTGGAAGACTAAAAGCCATTGTGAAATAGTTATTTCCCGCTGTGTAATGATAACTTTGCAGCATATCATTAAGCGCGATATGACTCACATGCTCACCTTCAATAATCTCCTTAAAGACAGTGAATGTCATGGTTTCCGCGCTGGGATTATAGAATTTAAGCAAACGCCCTAATGCTTTCACTTCATACTCATTGTCAGCCACTTTTCTTTGCAGATATAAATGTTGTGCAATATCGCCTAAACTCGCCCACTGTACATCTGCTTGTAAACGATTGACATAAGCGGCTGTTTCATTAAACGCATCTAAACCGTCAGAAAAATACAAAATATGTTCAAAAAACAATAATGGATTACCTAAATATAAATCCAAAGCAATGTTTGCCGCTGAATATTCAGAAGGTTCTAAACGATCTAAACTGGGGAAATTGGCAAATTGCGTAGAAACATTGCGAAAATAAAATAAGGGATCAGTAGGGGCTGGCGTACCTAAAGGGATATTACCGCCATTGGAAGTGGCTAAGAAATTGTAATTTTTCATTAATGCTAAAGTTTTTTCTGGGGCGATATTATGCGGAAAAACCATCACTTGATCATAATTCAAGCCGGTTAGTTCTCGGAATTTTTCTAAACGGGCTAATCCTTGTTGCAAATTGAAATCATGTTGTTCTAAAGGTTTTGCCGCCCAAACGTCCTCTTCACTGGTTTCATATTTATAAAACTCTCGATGATCATGATTATTGCCGTGTATCGTCAAGGAATAATAGTCAGAATTGTTTTTGAAAATCTCTATAGCTTCGCTTTCACTGCGGTCATAATTCCAAGGAATAAAACCAATCGTTGTATGAAACCGAGCTGTCTGCATTTCTTTTAATAAGCCTTGAAAACTTAACAGACCATAAGGTTCGGTCAACCAAGGATCATCAATCGTTAAATTAGCCAAGCGTTTGGGGCTATGCCAACAATAATCTCCACAACTTGATTGCAAGACTAACATGAGCGGTGCAATTTGTAGAAAACGGCGCGTATCTAAACGCCATACGCGCATCTCATCAAATAACGCTTCTGGCTGTATATAACTCGCCACAAACACGGTTAAATCGTGCTGTTTTGTTTGAATAAAAATTGGCTGAGAAATGTCGTTTTCTAATTCAATAATAGTTTCTACAGTATCGTGCGGGGCTAATGCTAAACTGCTTATATCAGGATGCTGCCAAGCCACTTTTTGTTCAGCCAGTTGTTGCGTGATGGGGTGTTTATGAATCAAATAATGTCCGGCAAAATCTGTAGCATTATGGACATTTTTAACCACTTCGCCCGTCCATACCTTTAATCCATTCAAATCGCTATCGGCTCTAACACCTACAATAATGACAGGTACGCTAGGCGCGAGTCTGCGTAGAACTTTCTGCGTATTGATATTATCTAATTCATGCAGAACATCCGCATTAATAATCACAGCGATGGTTTTGTTTTGCGTTTCTGTTAAGTGCGCGGCAAGAAAAGCCGCGCTGTCTTGGGTGCCAGGCAACAGTGTATCGCTAATACCATAAAAGCGACTTAAAAGGCTGGCTTGTTGAGAAACCATTGTTGCTTGTAAACCTACTTTATCAAATAGTATAAATTCAACTGTTGCGTGGCTAGTGATAGTCCAACCAAGGGTGAAGATGAATAGCAGTTTTTTTATCATGGCGGTCAATTATGTCGTTTTGAGGAATCATTCAGACCCCGTTCCCGAAATAGGAACTGAGGGCAGCGGCGCGTATTTCTACTGGAACGTCTTTCTCGAATCACTTGTTCCGAATAGAGACACTATACTTCTGAAAACGCGGAACGTACAAGTGGAAATTTTAGATTTCATAAAATTCGTCAAGCAACGGCGGGTAGCTAAAACAGCGTTGTTTCCGCCGACACGGATTTTCGTCACTCCAAACGGTATCTACCGCACTATCACCTACTTCCACGCCAACAGCGAAACAAAATTAAAACACTGAAACCACAGGCTTGAAGATTGAAAACCCGCTTCTTGCAAACGCTGCTGATGTTGCGTCAAAGTATCGGGCAACAAAACCTTTTCTAAAGCGGTGCGTTTTTGGCTGATCTCCAAATCGCTGTAGCCATTAGCGCGTTTGAACGCATGGTGCAATTCAATAAAACGCGCATTCAACGCATGTTCTGCCAGCGCGATTTTTTCTGATAACAGCAACACCCCACCATCAAGCAAACCTTGATGAATGTTTTGCAACAAGGGCAGGCGATTTTCAAGCGGCACAAATTGTAGCGTAAAATTCAATACCACTAATGAAGCCCGCTCAATCGGCACTTCTCGAATGTCGGCACAGCGGGTTTCCACAGGCACGGCACTGTGTTCTGCGGCAATCAAGGCTTGGCATTTTTCTAACATCGCGGGAGCGTTATCAACGGCGATTAAAGTACAGTTAGGCACGCGAACATGTCGCCGCATGACCAATGTCCCAGCCCCCAAGGAGCAGCCTAAATCGTAAATGCGGCTATTGGGCTGCGCGTAACGCTCGGCTATTACGCCCAAGGTGCGCACAATGGTGTCGTAGCCCGGCACGGAACGCTGGATCATGTCGTCAAATACTTTAGCGACCTGATCATCAAAGGTAAAATCCGCTATATATTCAAGCGGTTTTGCATACAGTGTGTCTGCCTGATGTGTTGACATAAGTATTTGTAACAGATAGGGCGCGTATAGAGACGGCATCCGGACTGCTGAAAATCTACCGAATCCCCCCTTAACAAGGCAGTCACTTTGTGTTCCGTCTCTAAAAAAGCTGGGAAGATTTATGGTCAGCAATTATTTTTGATTGGGGTGGCGGTGTATTGCAGCCAGGCAGGGCTGCCACCGGCTGTTAGCGGGTGGTTGTTCACTTATCAACATATTCGACAACCTCCAGCCCAAAGCCTGAAATCGCGTGAATTTTTTTCGGCGCACTCAAGACACGCATTTTGCGCACGCCTAAGTCAGACAAAATCTGCGCACCCAAGCCAAAAGTACGCAAATCCCAGTTGCTAGGCTGTGCTGGCGTATCTTTACCCGCATCTTGTCGTGCATAATGCAGAATACGCGAAATCAGTTGGCGCGGTGCTTCACGTTGGTTCAAAATCACCGCGACACCGCTGTCGGCAGCGGCAATGCGGCGCAGCACATCATTGAGGGGCCAACCGCAATCGCCGCGCAAACTCTGCGTCAAATCACACAGGGTATTGTGCAAATGTACCCGCACCAGTGTTGCTTGTTCGCCGCGAATCTGTCCCTTAACTAGCGCTAAATGTACTGCATCTTCAATCGCATCTTGGTAGGCGTACAGGCTAAATTCGCCAAATTCGGTAGCCAGTTTACAGCTTGCGACCTGCTCCACCGCTTTTTCATTGTTAATGCGAAAATGGATTAAGTCGGCAATGGTGCCGATTTTTAGCCCATGTTCTTGGGCAAACTTTTCGAGATCGGGGCGACGTGCCATGCTGCCGTCTTCATTGAGAATTTCGACTATCACCGCGGCGGGTTCTAATCCCGCCAAGCGGGCTAAGTCACAGCCGGCTTCGGTATGTCCCGCACGTCGCAACACGCCGCCGGGTTGTGCCATGAGCGGAAAAATATGACCCGGCTGTACTAGATCGGAAGGTTTGGCATTGGCGGCTACGGCGGCGCGTACCGTGACCGCACGATCCGCCGCGGAAATGCCGGTTGTCACGCCTTCCGCGGCTTCGATGGAAACCGTGAAGTTGGTGCTGTGTGGGCTGTTATTATCGTTGACCATCAGCGGCAGTTGTAATTGTTTACAACGTGACTGGGTTAAGGTTAAACAAATCAAGCCGCGCCCATAACGCGCCATAAAATTGATGTCCTCGGGGCGTACTTGCGCCGCTGCCATAATCAGATCGCCTTCGTTTTCACGGTCTTCATCGTCCATGAGGATGACCATTTTGCCTTGGCGAATATCGTTAATAATTTCATCTGTTGTGTTTAATGCCATTGAAAATCCTAATAACTCGCATTAGGCGATGGGTACTTTTTGCGCCCAAACATCGCTTAACGCGGAACAAATGTGAACACGGTGTGAAGCAATGGCGGTTTTGTCGCTGTCAATTTGTTTTGATAGCGGCAGAAGCCCTTTGCGTAATGTCGGCTAATGGAACTTATTTTATGAAGCCATGTTGCGCTAAAAAAGCCTGACTAATACCGTCCGCGCTTTTGTTTTTATTATCGACACCCAGTAAACGCTCCAGATAGCGCGCCACTAAATCCACTTCTAAGTTGACCGCCTGCCCTACTTGCGCAGTCGCCAAGGTGGTCTCGGCTAAAGTATGGGGAACAATGTTTAATTCAAACCGGCAGCCGTCATTTTCATCGCGCAGGGCATTGACGGTCAGGCTGATACCATCTACGCAAATCGAACCTTTGCGCGAGATATAGCGGGCTAGGTGTGCTGGGGCTTGGAGGCTAAATTGGATGGAACGCCCTGCGTCGCGTTTGTCGATAATTTTGCCCAAACCATCCACGTGTCCGCTAACCAAATGACCGCCTAAACGGGTGCTTAAGGTGAGGGCTTTTTCTAAATTGACCAGACTGCCAACGCCTAATTGCCGCAACGTGGTATGTGCCAGAGTTTCTGCTGAGACATCGGCTTGGAAACCATCGCTAAGCAATGCCACGGCTGTCAAGCACACGCCATTGACCGCGATGCTGTCGCCTAATTGCAGGTCTGTTACATCGAGTTTGTCGCTGCGCACGGTCAGGCGCATATCGATTGCGCCTTGCTGCATCGCTGCGATATTGCCCACTGCTTGAATAATGCCGGTAAACATAATATGCCTTTGTCTAAAATCACCGCTGCGGTTAATCGGGGGTATGTTGGGTAATTTGTTTAAGGGGGATAGCAAAATAACGCCAGCGAGGCGAAGGACGTGAGCCTGAAATACCTATAGATTTTTAGATAATTAAATTGCTGAAGCAAACCTGACAGGTCTTCAAGACCTGTCAGGTTTCACGAGTGCCGGAAATAGCCGGCTTATTCATCAAACACGTCCTGATAAATTTCTGCCACTGCGCAGGCAAAAGCCACGCCGGGTAAAAACAGTTTGTCTTGTTCAGCAAAATCTTTCAATATCCAGCGGTCATCTTCGCGGCACAGGTATTCGACATGGGCTTGCTCAGAGCTGACGACCAATATTTCTGTGACATTGGGGACGCGGCGATAGCAGGCGAGCTTGTAGCCCAATTTATAGCCATTGCAAGCCTGATTGACCACTTCAACTAATAAATTAGCTTGGGTTTTGTATAGAGGGTGTTCGGGTTTGTTGTCGCAAGATACCAGAATATCGGGGTATAAACAGGCTTTGGCTGCCTCAATGTAAAGCTTGGTTTCGCCCACATGCACTTTGTAATCGCTTTTGCTGAAATGCTCATTGAGCAGAAACGCCAGATTCATGCGCACGGCGAAATAATTATCATCAATTTCTGGCAAGCTGTATAAGCGACCTCGTAGGAGTTCATTTTTAGGCGCCCCTTTTTCGCTGTTGAGATAGTGTTCTAGGCTTAGGGTTTGGTTGCTAGACATGATACGTCCTCATCAAGTTTTTTCTGTTGTTATCCTGCTCCCGCCTGAAACTTGCTGCCGGGTGGGTGTATCATTGTCGCAAAAAACCGCGTACAGGTGGAATTTTTTATCTGAATTTGATGAGAAACCTGGGGTATTGAGCAGTTATACTCATACCTGCCAGAAGCTGCATTCTAAATGGTCACGATTACACGACCATTCGCGCTACCTTGTATAAAAGGGATGGCTCAAAAATCTACAAAGAGCCGATGTTATTGATGACGACTATCGAGGTCAACACATACTTATAGATTTTCAGATAATTAAATGCTTGAAGCAAACCTGACAGGTCTTTAAGACCTGTCAGGTTTTTGGAAATGATTTATCTGAAGCACTGTAGCTGAAAACACCAGACCACTCTCAAAGCTGAAAAAAGGGAAATATTATGATTGGAACTGTTAGTGCTTGGAAAAAAGTGGAAGTGCGCGTTGAATTGCATGATGGCACTGTGCTTGAGGGGACGTTTATTATTGCGCGGGATAATCGTTTATCAGATTTTTTGAATAATCCTAAGAAGGATTTTTTGGCATTGATTGATAAAGAAAAGACCACGCATTTATTAAACAAACGTCATGTTGTGCGTGCTACCGAAATAGAGAGCGATTAAATCCTAACCGTTTAGACTATAGTGATACGCAAAACTAGACCAATGTTTAAGGGACAATAAAGAGCCATTTTGTAAAACTAAGGTCTAGCAGGGCATATCCAATCTGCCTGATTGACCGGGATATGCTTTGCGCGGTGACATTTTCGGATTTTCGATACAGGATACTTGACCTGTCAAGCTACGGACTTGGCGGCAAGGCTTTGCCCCGGCAGACTGGGAAAAACTGCAAGGTTTAGCTTCTACAAATGAAGTCCTTTAGCTATACTCAGCACTTTAGATCGTTTAACAAAGGAGAATAGTATGCCGTATTTATGGAAAAGTGCAGCTTTGGCTGTGTTGTTGAGTAGTGCTTCAGTGTGGGCAGAGATCAAGGGGGAAACCGTTGATTATAGTAGTAATGGCGTTACTTTGAAGGGTTATCTCGCCTATGACGATTCGAGTGCGGCAAAACGCCCCGGTGTATTGGTCGTGCATGAGTGGTGGGGGCATAATGAGTACGCACGTCAACGGGCGCGGATGTTGGCGGAAATGGGCTACACGGCGTTAGCGGTGGATATGTACGGCGATGGTAAGCTGGCGGAACATCCTAAAGATGCTAAGGCGTTTATGATGGAAGTTTTGAATAACATGGACGCGCTGAAAGCACGTTTTATGGTGGCTAAGGAAACATTGGCGGGGCATGAGACGGTCGATAATGAGAAAATAGCGGCTATTGGCTATTGTTTCGGCGGCGGCGTGGTGCTGGGTATGGCGCGTCAGGGGGTGGATTTGGATGGCGTTGCTAGTTTTCATGGCAGTTTGGGAACGCAAACGCCCGCTAAAAAAGGCGCGGTGAAAGCGCGAGTGCGGGTGTTTACCGGAGCGCAAGACCCGATGATTCCTGACGAGCAGGTGAAATTGTTTGAGGAGGAGATGAAGGCAGCGGATGCGGATTATGAGGTGGTGGTTTATCCCAACGCGACTCATAGTTTTACTAATCCTGATGCGGATGCGTTTGGTAAAAAATTCGATATGCCGCTGGCGTATGATGCGGATGCTGATAAGGATTCTTGGGCGAAGTTGAGTGCTTTTTTGATGGATGTTTTTGAATAGGCTTGGCATCTCACGCGAGAGCGTCGCTGTTTTATACTTCGCTGTGCCTAAGGTGAGTAAAGTCAGTTAAAGTGCCGCAAAATGGCATTGCCTATGCTGTTTAGCGGCAAAATCTCTAACGCTGCATCCAGCTCTTTTGCTGCTTTTGGCATTCCATACACTGCGCTGCTTTGTTGATCTTGCGCGATGGTGTGCCAACCGCCGCGCTTTAGTTCCGACAAACCCAAAGCACCATCACGTCCCATGCCGGTCAGTAGCACGGCAATACCTGCTGTCTCACATTGTCGCGCTAGACTGTAAAAAAACACATCTACCGATGGGCGGTAATGGATATTCTGCGGTTCGGGCGTGTAAGCAAAACAGCCTTTGTCATCTAACACCAGATGGTCGTTGCTGTGCGCAATATACACATTGTTCACTCTAGGCTGACTGCCGGCAATGGCTAAATGCACGTTCAAGGGACTTTGTGTATTCAGCCAAGCGGTTAAATCAAAGGAAAATTCTTCAGTCAGATGCTGCACAATGACGATGGCTGCTTGCAGGTCTTTGGGCAGTTGTTGCAGTAAATTCAACAGCGCGTGGGGTCCGCCGGTGGATGCGCCGATGGCGATCAGTTGCGGTAAATGCTGGGTATGCGTTTTGTGCAAAGCCACCTTAAAAACATCAGGCAGATTAGATTTGGGTCTGCCGATAACTTTGCTCGGTAGAAAACCGTGCAAAGTGCCTAAACTGCGTAATTTACGCAATAGCGCGTGTCGCTGCTGTTCAAATTGTGCCTGACTGCTGACGTTAATCACGTCTTTCGCGCCTTCGCCCATCGCCGCAAAAATTTTCCCCGCACAAGATTCTAAACTGCTGGCAATCAGCAGTATCGGGCAGGGCGAATATTTCATAATGTGGCGCGTGGCTTGGATGCCATCCATGTCAGGCAGTTGTAATGCCATCAAGAGTAAGTCAGGTTTATCCTCTAGGCAGAGACGAAAAGCGTCTTTTCCGCTAGAGGCAATCCAAGCGATATGGTAATCAGGTACGCTATCAATGAGCGTGCATAAGGCTTGAGAATGTTGTTGATCAACAATGCTAATACGCATTTTTTACGCCTTTTTGCGCACAATGTAATGGTATGGGGATGCTGAAAGTACCTACTTAGCCGCGCCGCTGCCGGCGGCGTTTTGGCTGAGCTTTACAGTCAGCCACTCCCAGCGTCAGCCGCTCCTAAGCCCGTCATCCGCAGGTGTGTCATCAAACCAAACCCGCCTAGTTCAAAACTCAGTGCTTCAAACAGCGGTGCGCGCACTATCTCCTGATTTTGATAAGTCCGCCACAGCAGCCAATCTTGTTTTTTATCGAAAAAAGGGCATCCTTCATAGTCCAGTTAGCAAACAAGGGTTGCCGTGCCAGAAAGATATAGCGGAAACACACCCATTGTAAAGCATAATTGTGGCTAAAACCTGTCAGGTTTATGATACATCTGATATACTTTGGCTATTCCAAAAAGATATTCTAATTCACCATGAATGGTGAGCATTTGTTTTATCCCCATTCCCGCCGCCCCATCACGAGAAGAAATCGAAGCCCTTATTTTAGCCTATCGCTTTGAAGGCAGATGCAGCATTGATGCTATTTCTACCTTATTGAAACGAGAAGCAATACCCTATTCATCACAAGGCACAGAGTTTCAAGAGCAGAGCAAGAAGGCTGGACAGACATCTGTCTCTGCCAAAATACTATGTGAGTATTCAGCCACAGTCTGGGTAGTGGGGATTTATTTTTTAAGGACCATTGCCCCGTGAGTTGATTAAGGACTGCCAGCCTTAATTGGGATTATTCTATAGCTGACCATTCAAAAGCGGCGCGAATTTGTTCTGAGGTGAATCCGCGATAGGTGAGAAACCGCGCTTGTTTTGCGCGGTTTTTGATGTCTGTCGGCGGAGCTTCGCCAAAACGCTTGTGACGTGCTTTGCAGGCGGCTTCTAGCCAGAGGTCTGCATAGCTTTCTAGTGCTAACGCTTGGGTGCTTTCAGCCACGCCGCGCTGACGTAGGTCTTGACGAATGCGCAGCGGACCGTAGCCTTGCTGCACACGACTGCGCACAAAGCTCTCGGTAAAACGGGTTTCGTCTAACCAATCACGGCTTTGCAGTTCTTCTACGAGCCTCTCTATGTCACTTTGCGCAAATCCTTTGCTGAGCAATTTGCGCGTGAGTTCTGCCGCGCTATGCTCGCGCAGGGCTAAAATGCGCAACGCGGCTTCACGCAATTTGTTGAAGTGACTGAGATCGCTGGTCATAACGAGATTGAGCCAGTGTAAGCCCACGGCATTTTAATCCTCTTGTGTTTCATCTAACACATCGTTTTCTTCTGCGAGGTCTTCGGCAAGCAGGGCTTGTTTGGCTTTGACTTCTTCTGGCTTGGGTATGAGTTTTTTGCGTAACTGCGCTTCAATGTCGGCGGCAATTGTTGGATTTTCTTTCATGTACTGACGTACATTTTCTTTGCCCTGTCCGATGCGGTCGCCGTTGTAGCTATACCAGGCACCGGATTTTTTGATAATTTCGCCTTTTACGCCTAAGTCAATAATTTCGCTTTCGCGGGAGATACCTTCGCCGTAAATGATGTCAAAAATGACTTCTTTGAAGGGCGGTGCGAGTTTGTTTTTCAGCACTTTTACTTTGGTTTCGTTGCCCACGACTTCATCGCCACGTTTGACCGCGCCAATGCGACGAATATCGAGACGCACGGAAGCATAAAATTTGAGTGCATTGCCGCCAGTGGTGGTTTCGGGATTGCCAAACATGACACCGATTTTCATACGGATTTGGTTAATAAAAATCACTAGCGTGTTATGTCGTTTAATATTCGCCGTCAATTTGCGCAAGGCTTGCGACATGAGACGCGCTTGCAAACCCATGTGCGAGTCGCCCATTTCGCCTTCAATTTCGGCTTTAGGCGTGAGAGCGGCGACAGAATCGACGACCACTACATCGACCGCCCCAGAACGCACCAGCATGTCGGTGATTTCTAAGGCTTGTTCGCCGGTATCCGGTTGCGACACCAGCAGCTCGTTAGTGTCCACACCGAGTTTTTCCGCATAAGAACGATCTAGCGCGTGTTCTGCATCAACAAACGCGGCTGTGCCGCCTTGTTTTTGAATTTCTGCAACTACATGCAGGGTCAGGGTAGTTTTGCCTGACGATTCAGGACCATAGATTTCTACTACGCGCCCTTTGGGTAAACCGCCTACGCCCAGTGCTAAATCTAGCCCTAGCGAACCAGTAGAAACGACTTCTACATCCATCACGGGGGTGTCGCCTAAGCGCATTACCGCACCTTTACCAAATTGTTTTTCGATTTGCAGCAGGGTTGTTCCTAGTGCTTTTTTACGTTGCTCGTCAATAGCCATGATTAAATTGCCCTCTGAAAAGTGGTGTTTGATAGTAGAGCGCGCCGCGCCTTGCACCGGGACGCGCTAAGGTGTTACTCGGTTTACTGTATATGTATAAGCATACAGTATTATTGTTTTTTGCGCAAAGCCTGCGTGCCGGAATACTGTTGGTGCTGTGCCTATTTTAGCTGATTTTCATGGCGAGCGGAAATGGCTGGCGGATGACAAAAATATTGCAAAACGCATCATTGTTACAAAGCAAACCGTCTAGGTTTTTGAGCGTGACAAGCCGCTTCTCATGTGCATTTCTATACTTTATAAGGTTCTTAAAACATTGAATGTTGAACCACACACAGTGTATCATCCTGCAAAATCTTAAGCCTTAGACGCTTGCCCACGATTCTTGCGGGCAACTACCTGCCACCTGACTAAACGCCTGATTATGTACGCCTATATCCTTAAACGCTTGTTATTAATGATTCCCACCCTGTTTGGCGTGATGCTCATCAGCTTTATCGTCATTCAATTCGTGCCGGGCGGACCGGTTGAGCAGATGGTCAGCCAACTGCAAGGCGCGCAACATGGCGAGGCAAGCAGCGGCAACTTGTATCAGGGCGCACGCGGCTTGAGCGAGGAACAACTCGAACAACTGAAAGCCTTGTACGGTTTCGACAAACCCGCGCATGAACGCTTTGTGATAATGATGAAAAACTATCTGCTGTTCGATTTTGGCGACAGCTATTTTCATAATCGCTCAGTAATGGAATTGGTCATTTCCAAGCTGCCGGTCTCCATCAGTCTTGGTATCTGGACATTTTTGCTGACTTATTTGACCTGTATTCCGCTCGGTATTGCTAAAGCCGTGCGCGACGGTAGCCGTTTTGACGTGGCAACGAGCACCCTTATCTTAATTGGCTACGCCATTCCGGGCTTTGTATTGGGCATTTTTTTGCTGGTGCTGTTTGGCGGCGGCAGCTTTTGGGATCTGTTCCCGCTGCGCGGTTTAGTCTCAGATAACTGGGCAGAATTGACTTGGTACGGCAAAATTTTAGATTATTTGTGGCACATGGTGCTGCCCATCACTGCCATGATGGTCGGCAGTTTCGCGCTAATGACCATGTTGACTAAAAACAGCTTTTTGGAAGAAATCCGTAAACAATATGTGTTGACCGCTCGCGTCAAAGGTTTGGCGGAAAATGTAGTTTTGTATAAACATGTTTTTCGTAATGCCGTGATTCCCCTGGTGACCGGCTTCCCTGGTGCTTTTATCGCAGCGTTTTTTACTGGCAGCTTACTGATCGAAACCGTGTTTTCGCTAGATGGACTAGGGCTGTTGTCTTATGAATCCGTGCTAAAACGTGATTATCCGGTTGTTTTAGGAACTTTGTACGTGTTTACCCTACTCGGCTTAATGGCCAAATTGCTGGCGGATTTGAGCTATGTGCTGATTGACCCGCGCATTCAGTTTGAGGGCATTCATTAAGGAGATATTCAATGCAATTTGATTTAGAACAACTGGTGATTCCATCGGGACATCAGGTTTTGCTTAAAGATGTCAGTTGGCAGGATTTTGAGCAACTGCTAGAAGCATGGGAAAAAACCGGTAAAAAATCGCGCATTGCTTATAGTCAAGGATGGATAGAATTTATGTCGCCGTTAGCTGTGCATGAAGATGATAAAATCATTCTGGGTAATTTAGTAGAGATTTTATTGGAAGAGCTAGATATAGAATTTAGAAACTTAGGCTCAATAACCTTAAAAAGTCCTCAAGCAAAAAAATCGGTAGAACCCGATGAATGTTTTTACATTCAGCACGAGGCTTTCATCCGCGGCAAAGCCAAAATTGATTTAGACATTGATCCGCCACCGGATTTAGCCATTGAAATTGACATCACTAACCGCACCCATTTCGATCATTATGAAAAAATCGGCGTGCCAGAACTGTGGCGTTATACTCAACAAGGCTTAGAAATATTGCTTCTGAGTGATGGTGTTTATCTGCCTGCCGAATATAGCCGACAATTCCCTCATTTCGACTTAAAAACCCTGCTGCCTGCGTATTTAGAAAAAAGCAAGCAAATAGGTAGAAACACAGCCATGCGCGCATTTCGTCAATTAGTCAAGGGCGTTATTGCCGGCAATCCCGCAGTCCTTACTTAACCGCATAAACGTAACCATTTAGACCCCCACCACCTGAGCAGGCGGCAGCGGGCGTATCCGCTAAAGGAGGGGAGGGTTGCATCAGCAGAAAAAAATCATCAAAGCGTTGAATTACCCATGCAAGCCAGAGATTTAATAGTGCATCCAATCCCCCCTCACACCAACGCATCCCGACACCCTCAAAACGTCGCAGTACAGCCATTAGCAAGCACTATCCACAAGACCGCGCTGCCAATGGGCAAATTTGAATTCTTGAAATCATTGATAACTTCACTCTCTTGCCCGCGCCAAAGCCTGTGGCGCATGGCAGTAGTTTACACTGGCTCTTCAGGAATTTGTGTTGGAGTGAATATAATTTAATCAATGAGTGACAGC
>CAZOSP010000026.1:0-35442 GCA_964582525.1 uncultured Thiomargarita sp.
TATATCTTTCTGGCACGGCAGCCCTTGTTTGTTAACTGGGGTATGAAGGATGCCAGTTTTTTTCAAAAAAAGGCAACCCTATGTTAAGTCTGAAAAATATTAATCTAAAACCTAAATTATTGGGGCTGTTTTTAGCCATCGGCATTATTCCTCTCAGCTTATTGGGTTGGTGGAGCAGCCATTCCGCCCGCGATGCCCTAAACCAACAGGCTTATGCGCAACTGGAATCAATTCGAGACATCAAAAAAGCCCAAATCGAACGCTATTTCGAGGAACGTCTTGGCGATATACAAGCCCTGAGCAAGGTGTATGACAAAGCCCTATGGTTGGCGTTTGACCACTTGACAACCCGCCATGAATTAAAAAAACAGACTTTATTCAATTATATGCAGTTCCACCGCAGCAATGCGCAAATGCTGGCAAGTACGCCTTGTGTATTAGCACTTTTACAAGAACACCTTAAGCCAAGCAACCCAGAACTGCGCCGCAATAACACCGATTGGCTTAAGCAAAGCCTGCCTCTCATGGCATATACCCAAGCGTTTATCATTGATTTACAAGGTCAGATTGTATTTAGCTTAGCCCCCGCCGCGGAGAAAATCATTGCCAATGATAGCCAGTATGCCGCTCTATACGACAGCTTTGTAGGCGGTCGCCAAGCCTATCATTTTCAAGACTTTCGAGCTTATGGCGCGGAACAAACGCAGACCGCTTTTATCAGCGTACCGATTCAAGCAGAAGGGCAAACTCAAGGCGTTTTAGTTCTCAATTTGCCCGCACAACCGCTACAGGAACTCATTCATACCCGCGATGCTGCGGAACAATCAGGTGAAACCTATCTAATCGGCAAAGTAGGACAGCAGCAATTGCTGCGCAGCAACCTAAAAACCATGGGCGCGGGGCAATATGTCACGGGGTATGAGGTGACAGACTTGCATCTCAGTTACTTAGAACAAGCACTCAATGGTCAGCCAGTACAAGATATTATTCTCGATAGTGCCATCAATCCGGTTTTAGTGGTTGCGCATCCGCTGAATATTGAAGGCGTTAATTGGGCAATGGTATCGAAAATTAACCTTGAAGAGGCGATTCTAGCGGATAATGAGGGACGCAATATTTTTGCCCGCTATCGGCAGCTCTACAATTATCATGATATTTTTTTAATAACAGAAAAAGGCTATATCTTTTATACAGTTGCACAAGAAAAAGACCATCATACCAATCTCATAGACGGCACTTACCAAGACACGCATCTTGGTAGCCTATTCCGTCACGTCAAGCAACACAAACAAGCTGCTTTTGCCGATTTTCATCCCTACGCTCCCAGCAACGGACAAGCCGCCTTTTTTGTTGCCAATCCGATCCTAGATGCACAACAAAAACTCACCGCCGTGATCGCCGTACAGCTATCACTAGAAGGCATTAACGCTATTATGCAGACGCGCAGCGGCATGGGGCAAACGGGCGAAACCTATCTGGTGGGCAAGGACTATCGGATGCGCTCGGATTCCTTCCTAGACCCTAAAAATCGCAACGTGCAAGCCTCCTTTGCCGGCACCCTCAAAGACAACGGCATACAAACCGCAGCCGTGCAACAAGCCTTAGCTGGTGACAGCGCGACCCAAACGGTTCTCGATTATCGCGGCACAAGCGTGTTATCCGCCTTCACACCGATCAATATACAAGGCATTCAATGGGCATTAATGGCGGAAATTGATGTTGCCGAAGTGCAAGCACCGGTGCAACAACTCGAACAAGTGATTTTTGGCTTACTGATAGGATTGGTCGCCTTGATCATATTGCTCGGCTGGTGGCTTGCCGACAGCCTTAGTCGCCCCATGCACCAAGCGGTCGAAGTGGCACGAAACTTAGGCAACGGCAATCTCGATGCACAAATTCGCATCAATGGCACCGATGAAACCGCGCAAATGCTCACCGCCTTGCAACACATGCTGCAAAAACTCATAGACATTATTTTGCAAACCCGCAACAGCATCAACAGCCTCGCCAGCACCTCTGAAGAAATCAGTGCCTCGGCACAATCACTCAGTCAAGCCGCCAGCCAACAAGCCAGCAGCGTACAAGAAACCACCAGCACGCTAGAACTGATCACCGCCACTGCTAACGAAAATTCAGCCAGTGCGCAAAACACCCAAAGCATTGCCGAGCGCGTGCGCAGCACCACTGAAACTGGCGGCAGTGCCTTAATGGAAACCGTGCAGGCCATGCAGGCTATCGCTAACAAAATTCAAAGCATAGAAGCTATTGCCTACCAAACCAACCTGCTTGCCCTCAACGCCGCTATTGAAGCGGCGCGCGCTGGCGAACACGGGCGCGGTTTTGCAGTAGTTGCCAGCGAAGTGCAACAACTGGCACAAAACAGCCGCATTGCCGCACAAGACATCAAGCAACTGGTCGGTGATAGCCTCAAAGTGTCGCAAAAAGCCGGAGACTTGCTGCAAAATATCCTGCCCGATATTCAAGTCATCACTGAACAAACCCGCGCCGTCGCTATGGCTGCGCAACAACAGGGCGACAATGTGGAACAAATCAACATTGCCATTAGTCAACTTGATACCGTCTCACAACAAAATGCTTCATCAGCCGAACAACTTGCCGCTGCCGCCGAAGAGATGAGTAGTCAATCAGCGCGTTTATCGCAACTTATTGATTTCTTCAAATTAAAAGGAGAAATGTAGATTGGCTTAAATGGCGAATGACAGAATCAGGCATTCCTCTATAACTGGGGGTAGGCGCAGACTTTATAGGCTCATCATAGATGTCCAGAGCATTAAAATTCTGAAGTAAACCTGACAAGTCTTCAAGACCTGTCAGGTTTTTGGACGTCATTTATCTGAAGCACTATAAATAGCGATCTACACCTTGTTTGTAATGGTGTTCTGACATTGGAGTCGCCGTTGTGTGATGGCTCTCTCGCCGTTGTACCATCAGGTTTCTTTATACAATCTCATAAGCTTGACTTGCGTCAAGGTATCCTTTCTCACCGCTGCCTAAACTACCAGCCTCTTTTTTTCTATTCACTTTGAGGAGGCTGTCATGCAGGAAATCTTCACCAAAAGCATGGCTAGGAACATTTATTACGGCGGCTCGTTGTTTTTCGTGCTGCTCTTCCTGGTCCTGACTTTTGATACTCATAAAGCACTACCAGAACGCGATAACCGCGCTAATTTGACTGAACAAGCCATAGCGGGCAAGCGTTTGTGGGAAGAATACAACTGTATAGGTTGTCATACCCTATTGGGCGAAGGCGCGTATTACGCCCCTGAGCTTGGCAATGTCTATATCCGTTATGGTGGCAAGGAAGGCATCAAAGCCTTTATCCAAAGTCGCCCCGCTAACGGCATTCCAGGACGACGCAGTATGCCGCAATTTAATTTCACCGATGCGGAATTAGAAGCAATTGCTGAGTTTTTGAAATATGCCAGTGAAATCAATACCGATAACTGGCCACCGAATATTCAGGGTTAAGGAGGAATAGCAATGCAATATCAATCTCAAGGAGTCGCCAAGCTCTATTTCATGGCGGCTATCGGGCTGTTTATCGCGCAAATCATTTTCGGACTGATTATAGGTTTGCAGTATGTGATAGGTGATTTTCTATTTCCCGCCATTCCTTTTAATGCCGCTCGTATGGTACATACCAATTTGCTCATTGTCTGGCTGTTATTTGGTTTTATGGGCGCGGCTTATTACCTGGTGCCAGAAGAAGCGGGGCGCGAGTTGTACTCGCCGGGCTTGGCAAAGCTCATGTTTTGGGTTTTTCTCATTGCCGGTGCTTTGACCGTAATCGGTTATCTCGCTGTGCCTTATGCGACCTTAGCCAAAATCACCGGTAACGATTTGCTGCCAACCATGGGGCGCGAGTTCTTAGAACAACCCTGGATCACCAAAATAGGCATTGTGGTGGTCGCTTTGGCGTTTTTATTCAACGTCGGCATGACCGTGCTGACTGGACGCAAAACTGTGGTGACCATTGTATTGCTGACGGGTTTGGTCGGCTTGGCAGTGCTATTCCTGTTCTCTTTCTACAATCCGCATAACTTAGTTCTGGATAAGTTCTACTGGTGGTGGGTGGTGCATTTGTGGGTAGAAGGCGTGTGGGAATTGATTCTTGCCGCGATTCTCGCCTTTGTGCTGATTAAAACCACCGGGGTTGACCGCGAAGTGATTGAAAAATGGTTGTACGTGATTGTGGCGATGGCACTAATTACCGGCATTATCGGCACCGGGCATCACTATTACTGGATTGGTGCGCCGGGCTATTGGCAGTGGTGGGGATCGATTTTCTCCGCGCTAGAGCCGATTCCGTTCTTTGTCATGGTGTTGTTTGCCTTTAATGTGATTAATCAACGCAAGCGCGAACATCCAAACAAAGCCGCCGTGTTGTGGGCGATGGGTACCGCGGTCATGGCATTTTTAGGCGCGGGTGTGTGGGGCTTTTTGCACACACTGGCACCTATCAACTATTACACGCACGGTACGCAAATCACCGCCGCGCATGGGCATTTAGCCTTTTTCGGTGCTTATGCAATGGTGGTGATGACGATTATTTCTTACGCTGTGCCGATTATGAATGGTCAAGAAGCCAAGTCAAATCGGATGCAGGTGATGGAAATGTGGTCGTTCTGGCTGATGACGGTGTCTATGGTGTTCATCACGCTGTTCTTGACCGGCGCGGGCATTTTGCAAGTGTATCTGCAACGCTACACCGCTGATCCGCTGCCCTTTATGCTGGTGCAAGACAAAATCGCCCTGTTTTATTGGATGCGTGTTGGCGCGGGGGTGATTTTCATCATCGGTGCAGTTCTGTTTGTGCTGAGTTTCTTGCCCGAACGCAAAGGCGCGACCGACGCGCAACCGCAAGCGGCTTAGGCTTGGCTTGGGAGTGCCGATTGCCGAATCGGCATCAGCGGCTTTGCCGCTGCGCTAATCTGGAGATTAGCGATCCCAACGATCCCAACGATCCCAAACCAAATCGGTGTCAGCGGCTTTGCCGCTGCGCTAATCTGGAGATTAGCGATCCCAGGCAGTCAGTACAAATAGCATTTATCGGGCAAATTTTTTCATGCAGCACTACCGTTTCATCACCCGCCTGTTGTTTTTCCTCTTGTTTGTCCTCGCCCCACCGCTGGATATACTGCGCTTCGACTTAAATCTTGGTTATTTAATCCTGTTCGGTGAACCCTGGCGACTGGGCTTTGATGCCGGCAGCGACACCCTGAGCTTGATCAGCAGCGTAGCGATTAAAATCTTTCTGCCCATCACCTTAGTCATTGGCATAGGCGGCTGGCTGGCGTGGCGTTATGGACGGCTGTACTGCGGCTGGCTATGTCCGCATTTTGCCGTCGTCGAAATCATTAATGGACTGATGCGCCGCGCCACCGGTAAGCCAAGTCTGTGGGAAACACAAGCCCTGCCACAGCAACAATGCGACGGTCAAACTTTTCCGCGCAAGCCACGCTACGCTTGGCTAACCGCCTTGGCAGTCGGCTTTTTCGCCGCTTTATGGGCATTGGTACTGTTGACGTATTTATTAGCGCCGGCAGAAGTTTACGGCAACCTGCTCAGCGCACAACTGACGCGCAATCAGGCGTTATTTCTAGGCGTAGCAACCCTCGTATTTATCCTCGAATTTACCTTCGCACGACACTTGTTCTGCCGCTTCGGTTGCGCGGTTGGCTTGGCGCAAAGCGTGATTTGGATGGGCAACCGCGACGCGCTGGTGGTCGGCTTCGACAACCGCCGCGCCAAACGCTGTTTAGACTGCGACACCTCCTGCGAACACGTCTGCCCGATGCGCCTTAAGCCGCGCAGCTTAAAACGCAAAATGTTCACCTGCACCCAATGCCATAGCTGCATTGATGCCTGCACCCGCGTTCAAGCCGCACACCAAGAAACGCCTTTGCTGCAATGGGTGAGTGACGAATGCGCCCGCGCCGTCGCCAAACCGGTCGGCACAGCGCAAAAACCCGCGCCTGACTGTTTTCAGCAGTGCGATACGCCCCCTTCAACACCGCATAAAATCGTTTCTTTCACCTTTGGAGACAGCCATGATCCGAGTTAATATCGAATCCCCGCAAACCTACCGTTACGCCTTGCTGCACCTGGGTTTTCGTCCGTTTTTCCTGTCTGCAATGCTGCTTGCCCTCCTCAGTATGGCGTTGTGGGCGGGCTTTTATCATGCCGCTTGGCAGGGCTTGCCAGCCAATTACCCCAGTTTATTGTGGCACGCCCACGAAATGATTTTTGGCTACGGCGTGGCAGTGGCAGCCGGTTTCCTGCTCACCGCGATTAAAAACTGGACCGGCTTGCAAACCCTGCATCAAAAGCCGCTGCTAGGCTTAGTGTTGCTGTGGTTAGCAGCGCGTGTCTTGGTATTTATACCGAATCTAGGGCTGTGGCTCGCCGCGCTGTTTGATTTAGTCTTTCTCGCCGCCCTGCTGGTCGCAGTCGCGCTGCCGATTTGGCGCGTCAAACAATGGCAACAACTCGCTTTTGTCGGCAAAATTGCCTTGTTTTTTCCCGCCAATTTACTGTTTTATGTAGGCTTATGGTTAGAAGACACAAGCCTAGCGCGGCTCGGTTTATATCTCGGTTTTTACCTGATTCTCGCCCTGATACTCAACATGGGACGGCGCGTGATTCCGTTTTTTATTGAACGCGGACTAGGCTGTCCTTTCGAGGCGAAAAACTACGCTTGGGTGGATCGCCTAAGCCTGCTGCTGTTTCTCGCCTTCGCCCTGCTCGACAGCTTGGTTTTGGCGCAGGGCTATGGCTGGGCGCAACTGTCCGCTGGCGGGCTGGCGGTGGCTTTGCTCGTGCTGCACGGCATCCGTTTGTACGGCTGGCATCATCCGCAACTGTGGCGCAAGCCGCTGTTATGGGTATTGTTTGTCGCCTATTTGTGGTTGCTCGTCGGCTTTGCACTGACGGCTTTAAGTCTGTGGCTACCGCTGTCACCGTTTCTAGCCATTCATGCGTTTGCCGTCGGCGGCATCGGCATGATGACGGTCGGCATGATGGCGCGGGTCACGCTGGGGCATACCGGGCGCAACGTATTCACCCCGCCGCCTGCCTTAAGCGCGGTGTTTTTCTTATTAATCGCAGCAGCCATAGCGCGAGTTTTGCTGCCTTGGGCATTGCCCAATTTTTATGTGCAGTGGATGTTGTTGGCGCAAATTCTGTGGATCAGCGCATTTGCCGTATTGCTGTGGCAATACGCGCCGCTGTTGATGAAACCCCGTACCGATGGGCGGTATGGATAACTAACTGACACAAGGAGAACCTCATGAGTTCTTTAGAAAATATTCCTGTAGATACAGAAGGTTATTTGATTGAGCCTGACGACTGGACAGAAACCCTCGCGGAAGCCTTAGCGAAGCTGGAAGGGTTAGAATTAAACGATGACAGTTGGGTGGTCTTGCGCTTCGTGCGCGATTATTACAGCGAACACAAGATCGCCCCTGACATTCGCCACGTCGCCAAACACCTCGCCGAGCATCTCGGCTGCGACAAGCAAACGGGAAAAACCCGCATTTTCGAGCTATTTCCCTACGGTTACGTCAAACAAACCTGCAAAATTGCTGGCATGAAACGCCCGCGTGCTTGGAGTACCGGCTGAAACGAAACTTATACTGCTGACGGTCAAGGTTTGCGATAGCCTCCAAGATAGCCGTTCCCAAACACGCCCCCCAAACACGCTTTGCTAAACAAGCCCTTCGGCATCGGCTGTTTTTTGTCACGGCGGACATCAATAATTATCAGCTTGGCGGCACTACTGCCGTTTTCTTGATGTGCCAAGCTTGTAGCTTGGCAGGTCAACCTCCTGAAACAAAAATCCGAAAATATTACCCTGCTAAGGTATAGAAAAAGTCTTCACGAAGCGGGAGGTTTTTTGCTATGACTGTCTGACCTGGTTATTTTAAGGTATAATCACGGGTCGTTTTAACCGTGTTTTAGCCTGGGAACTTGCTGAAGCCTTCGCCAGTCGTTTTACTCGACGGCAAGACATAATCGGCGATAAACGACTGCTATTGCTTTTATCGATCAGGTAGAACAACTGCTGCCGCTGTCACCGTTCACACCCCGCGCCAAAACCTGATAGGTCTTCGAGACCTGTCAGGTTTTTACTTGGGGAATGTGAATACTTACTGATCATTTCTATAGCGAAAATATATCATTTGTAAAAGTTAATGTAAGCTAAGACCTTCTAGGTTTTGAAAACCTAGAAGGTCTGAATCCTACAGATGATGCACTTTAGTTATATAATGAGACTTGATAGTCAGTAAGCATTCTGACTTAATTAAGGAGTAAATCTTATGCAGGGAAATCCACAAGTTATTGAACATCTCAATAACGTGTTAAAAATCGAATTGACCGTGATTAATCAGTATTTTCTACATGCCCGTATGTTTAAGAACTGGGGGCTGGAAGGCTTAAATGAAAAAGATTATCACAAGTCTATTCAAAATATGCAGCACGCGGACAAAATTATAGAACGTGTATTGTTCTTGGAAGGTTTGCCAAATTTGCAAGATTTAGGGCGATTGTTCATTGGCGAAACAGCAAAAGAAATGCTTGAACTAGATTTACGCCAAATTATGCAAAATATGCTGCCTGCTTTGCGCCAAGCGATTGCTTATTGCGAATCTGTGCAGGATTATGTATCGCGTGATTTATTAGAGGATTTAATGGAAGCAGAGGAAGACTATGTTGATTGGCTAGAAGCACAGCTTTGGTTGATTGAAAAAACGGGCATTGAAAATTATCTGCAAACACAAATGCGCAAACCAGACTAATAGGAAGAAACAAACATGCAAGGCAACAATAAAGTTATCGAAGAACTCAACTGCTTATTAGCCGGAGAACTTGCTGCGATTGATCAATACTGGTTACATTCGCGCATGTACGAAGACTGGGGCTTGAATGCGCTGTATGAGCAAGCCAGCCATGAAATCATAGAGGAACGCGGTCATGCTGATGTTTTAATACGGCGTATTTTATTCTTAGAAGGTAAGCCTGATATGGTGACTCGTGATCCTATTAATATTGGACAAACTGTGCCAGAGATGCTGCGTAATGATTTGATGGTTGAATATAGCGTGACTAAAACCTTAAAAGAAGTCATCGCTTATTGTGAAACAGTGCATGATTATGTGACCCGCGACATGCTGATGCCTTTATTAGAGGATACAGAAATGGATCATGCTTATTGGTTAGAAAAACAACTAGGCTTGATTGAAAAAGTGGGCTTGCAAAATTATTTGCAATCACAAATGCACGCGCAGGGTGTGCCAGCAGTTTAGGCTACTCGCACTCAATAAACGCCCCGCATTGCGCAGGATTTTTGTTTGGCGAAAAGCGCACGACAATAGGTGCATAGCGTAGCTGTGCTTCGACGAAAGAGGTCGAAGCACACTTGTACAGGGCTAGAAACCTCGTTCTCAAGTGCCACTTGGGAATGCCGTCTTGACCGCGTTGCGGTCTGTACGACAAAGGCACTTGAGGCACTAATCATACTGCCTGCAAACAATGCACACTGAATAATTGCGCTGCATCTGTCCATACTTGTTTGCTCTCAAAACCCGCTTGTGCGGCTAATGCTTGAAACTCGCCAATGTTAAACTTGTGCGAATTTTCCGTATGAATACTCTCGCTTTGCGCAAATTCAAAAGTCTCGCCGGCAACTTGCACCGTTTGCTCGCAATGGCTGAATAGATGTCCTTCTATGCGCCCCTTGTGCGGATTGTAAAAAGCATAGTGGCTAAAATTATCCAGCACAAAGTTGCCGTCTAGCTCGTGATTAATGCGCTGCAAAATATTCAGATTAAATGCTGCCGTGACGTGCTGCGCATCGTTGTAGGCGGCATGTAAAATGGCGGGGTGTTTTTTTAAGTCTACGCCAATGAGCAGCGTGCCGCCGCTGTCGAGCAAGGTATGCACACGTTTAAGCAGTTTTACGGCTTCGTGTGGCTCAAAATTGCCAATGCTAGAACCGGGGAAAAAAGCCGCACGGGGCAGATGTTGCGGGCAATAAGGCAGGGAAAAATCTGTTGAGTAATCAACGCAAGCGGCGTGAATGTCGATATCCGGGTAGTCGGACGCTAAACAGTGCGCAGACTCCAACAAATGCTGTTTGGAAATATCCAGTGGCATGTAAGCCGCTGGTTTGAGCGTGTCTAGCAATACGCGGATTTTTTTGCTGCTGCCGCTGCCCAGTTCTAGCAACAAGCAATCGCGTCCTAGCAACTCGATCATCGCGTCGCCGTGTTCTTGCAAAATACTGATTTCCGTGCGGGTTGGATAATATTCTTCTAATTCAGTAATCTGTTCAAAGAGTTGCGAACCTTTTAAGTCATAAAAAAACTTTGATGCTAAACGCTTTTGTGTTTGACTGAGTCCCTGTAAAACTTCTGTTTTGAAATCAGCTAATGCTGGATGAAAATCATAAAAATGCAATGCGGGATTTTTGCTCATGGAAAATACCTTATCTCTTTTGTGTCGTTAAATTCTGCCTAATGCTTGTGCCTACAAACACGCTTTTAAAGTCTAATGCAGTTTCTTGTCGGTATGCGTATAATCAATCCCCAAGCTGGGGTTGCCCTCTGAAGTGAGCCGCTATTAAACTGCCCGCGTAAAAACACTTGTTCCATTGAGTAAAGCTTGCCATACAGGTATTAAACAATGATGAAGCATCAAAAATCCGCGCCACAACCTAAACCGCTTGTTTTAGCCACCCCACAAACGCCCAGCCGCGTGGCTTGGCAGCAGATGAGTTGGCTCGCAGTGCTGTTATGTTTATTGCTGTTTGCACAAAATGCCTCAGCAACCCTGATTATGCTGGATAAACAAGCCAAGCTACGGGACGGACATCCGCAGCAATATACGGTTAAAACGGGCGATTCTTTATGGGATGTGGTCAGCGTGTTCGTGCAAAATCCGCATAAAATGCAAGCCTCTGTCTGGCGCGACACGAAAATTTATCCCGCCAATACCGTCACGCTCGTCGAGCGTGCTGGTCATCCTGCCCTGCAAGTGCAACGTGGCAATCGCGTTGTCAAGCTCTCACCGGGTATCATTACCTCTAGGACTGAGCGTGCTATCCCTAAAATTCCCCTGTCTTCTGTACGGCAATTCTTAAATCATCCGGAAATTGTCGAAGCCGAAGAACTTAGCCTTGCCCCTTATGTGGTTGCGAATGCCAACGACAAGCTCTTGACAACGGCTAATGACATCGTTTATGTACGCGGCTTAGAGGGCATGGAACGTATTGGAGACACCTATGTCGTTCTGCGTCCTAGCAAGGCTTATATTGATCCGAGTGACGGTGATAACGAGCCGTTAGCCTTTGGTGCTTTATATTTAGGCGAAGCGAGCTTAGAAGCCCTAGACGAAAATGATGAAAACAACATAGCCACTTTTAAAATCAAGCTGGCGAAACAAGAAATTCGTAGCGGGGACCGTTTAATTCCCCTGCCCAGCCGCGAATTTGAACAAGATTTTCTGCCCAGCGAACCCTATCATGTTGAAGGCATGAGAATTATTGGTGTCACTGATGAAACCACGCATATCGCTCAATATCAGGTTGTGGTACTCAATCGTGGCTTACAAGATGGCATTTCTCGTGGCAATATCCTCGCGGTTTATCACAGTGGCGTACAAGCTGACGACCCGCTAACGGGCGAAAAAGTCACTTTACCCGACATCAAATCCGGCATGTTGCTAGTATTTAAAGTCTATGATCGCGTCAGTTTCGCTCTCGTAAGCCACGCCACCCGCCCGATTTTTATCAACGACCGTGTGGACTTGCCTTAAAGTCAGCGGAATTTTACACACATCGCCGCCGAAAAGCCCATTTTTTACTTGATCAAGTTTTATTTAACTACTTGAATTTTAAGTACTTAAAAACATACGGGCGCACAATTTCAGGTGCGCAGCACATAAAGCGTCCTAAAAAGTAAGCGTGATTCATGTTGCCCACCTCCTTGTCTGTAGAAACTTCGCCCACCTCCCTGCCTGAGCAAGATTTAGCCTACTGGCTGGCATTGCACCGTGCGCCGCGTATAGGTTCTGTCACCTTTGCCAAATTGCTCAAACGTTTTACTGAACCGCGCCAAGTCTTTCAAGCAGGCAGTCAGCAATGGGAAGCCGCCGGCTTAAACAAAAGTCAACAAGACTATCTAAGAAACCCCGATTGGAGTGCCGTTGAACAAGATTTAGCTTGGCTAAAACAGCCCGGACAGCAAATCTTAACTTGGAATCAAGCTGCCTATCCGACGCGCCTCAAAGAAATTCACGATCCGCCGCCGCTGTTATTTGTGCAAGGTCATATCGAACTCCTCTGCGCACCACAAATTGCCATCGTAGGCAGTCGCAATCCTAGCTCCGGCGGGCGACAAACCGCCCAAGAATTTGCCCAATATCTCGCCGCCTGCGGCTGGGTCATCACCAGTGGCATGGCATTTGGCATTGATGCCGCCAGTCACCAAGGCGCGTTAGCAGCAAGCAACGGACACACCATTGCCGTCGCTGGCACCGGCTTAAACACCGTATATCCTGCCAAACACAAAGTGCTGGCAGAACAGATTCGTCAAAATGGCGCCATCATCTCCGAATTTCCGCCCGACATGCCTGCCCGACAACAACACTTTCCGCGCCGCAACCGCATTATCAGCGGCATCAGCGTTGGCACACTGGTGGTCGAAGCCACGCTGCGCAGCGGCTCACTGATCACCGCCCGACAAGCTGCCGAACAAGGGCGCGAAGTCTTCGCCATCCCCGGTTCCATCCACAATCCGCTTGCCAAAGGCTGCCACGCACTGATCAAAGACGGCGCGAAACTGGTCGAAAGCGCGCACGACATCCTTGAAGAACTCCACGCCTTTGCGCCGGGCATTGCCCCTTTGCACCCCGCCGCCAACCTATCACCCGCCCAACATCATGCGCAACAAGACAGTCTAGACCAAGAATACGTCCAATTGCTTGAGCAAATGGGTATCGAAGAACCCCTGTCAATAGACCTCTTAGTTGAGCGTTGCGGATTGACGGCAGAAGCCATTTCCTCCATGCTGTTAATCCTTGAACTGCGCGGGCGCGTCAGTAGCCTACCGGGCGGCAGTTATGCACGGCAAAAGCCCGACGGGTTTTAAACATTTGTCAGGTTTAAGCACAGATGGAAGATTAATTCCTGACTAAAACACAAAGGAAAGTTATCTATGAAAGAAAACATCTTGGATGTTTTAATGTTCTTGTTTGAAAATTACATAGACGATGATATTCAATTAGAACAAGACCCTGAAATCTTAAAAATAGAACTCAGCGCAGCCGGTTTTCCTCATGCTGAAATCAACAAAGCCTTTGCTTGGTTAGACGACTTATCCGAGCAACAAGAACTATTGACAGATCGCCCCGCTTACGAAAACACCGCGATTCGCGTGTTTATCCAAGAAGAAGAAGAAAAAATGGACTTACAATGTCGAGGTTTTTTATTGTTCTTAGAGCAAGTGGGCGTGTTAGATTTAGCCAGCCGAGAATTGGTGATTGATCGCAGCATGGCGTTGGATACTGAAGAAATCAGTCTTGATCAATTAAAATGGGTAATTTTAATGGTGTTATTTAACCAGCCCGGGCAGGAAGCTAATTTTGCTTGGGTGGAAGATTTAGTTTATGACGAAAGACCGCGAGTCATGCACTAAAAATTCAACTTTATTTTAGACACCCTTCATACTCACCCAAAAGCAGTGGACAGTTTACCGTCAAACAAAACAACAGAGCGCAAACAAGCTGTTGTTGAATATATTGGCGCAGACAACGCGCCTATGTTGCAAAATATTCGCTTGGCATTAACAGAAGAGCAATAATAACTCATTGACTCATCAGTAAAAATGTCACTATCTAAAATGTTTTATGCTAAGCTTGCCTACCCTTTATACCCTTTTGAGGGATAACCCCGCGCCAAGCTGCTTTGTCCCGCATGAAAATAGGTCGTTCATTGATTTACAAGGAAAATCACTATGTCCTTAAAACTTAAAATTGGCTTATTGCTGCTTGCCTTAAGCGTTAATTACCAAGCCTTAGCGTACACCAACGAAGATTTGCAGACAGCCTATGCCTACTTAAATCAAATGCGTAGCAGTGCGGGAATGAGTAGCTTTAGCCAAAATGCCGCCCTAGAAATGGCAGCGACTAACCATGCACTTTATATCATCACTCACGGCGTAGGCGGCCATTATCAAAACCAGAATCAGTATCCAGAAAATTTTACGGGCACAAGTCCTTCCGATCGCACCACAGCCGCAGGCTACAGCGGCGCACACACGGGCGAAAATCTCTCTACGCACATGGATTCTAGCGGCACTGCCGAGCCGCCGAGTGATTCGATTGACGACTTGTTGGGCGCAATTTATCACCGTTTTGGTTTTTTGAATTTTAGTTTTGCCGAAGCCGGTATTGGTTTGGCGCAAGGCACTTATGCGTTAGACAATCGCTATACACACAGTGCTTTAGTTTATAACATGGGTACGCAAAACTATGATTTAGCCAATCAAATTCAAAACGCTAATCCCAGCATTGTGCAATGGCCGCCGGTTGATAGCCGCGATATTCCGCCGGCGTTTTACACAGAAAGCCCTTATCCTTTATCGGGCATTGGCTTGACTGACGGCACGCCCGTGGGTTATCCAATTTCTGTGCAATTCAATAAAGCACGATACAGCTCAAGTTCAATTACAAATTTTCAACTATTTCGTGCCTCAGATAACCAACGCATTAGCAGTACCCACTTATTGATGCAAAGCAATGATCCAGAAAATCATTTTGATGGTTTTGAATATGCGTTGTTTCCCTTAAAACATTTGGCTTGGGGAACTCAATATCGGGTGCTAGTAAATTACAGCACCAATAAAGACAGCGGCACTTTAGACTGGCAATTCACTACTCGCTGTTTAGGTATTCCCATGCTTAGCACGGCAGCACAGGGTGACACCTTAACCATTCCTTCGGGTTCACAAAAATTTGCAATATTCATTGATAGCAACGAACCCGTTGCACAATCAATTAGTGCTTATAGTTACAACTTATCCAGTGTGCAGATAGAAAGAAAGAACTTAAACACCTTGTTGCTGACAACCAATGGCTTGGACGGCAATAGCACCGGTTCGATCACCCTCTCCGGCGGCAGCACCCCGCACAGCTTTAAGCTTGAAGTCAGCGACAACGCCAGTTTGCCCGCTGAAGTATGCGAAACCAATAATAACGACAATAGCAATTCCACCGCTCGCTTAGCCAATATCAGCACCCGCGCAAACCTCGCTGGCGGTGCTAATGATGCCTATGCGGGCTTTATGATTGAAGGTTCGGGTACGCAATCCGTGCTAATGCGCGGAATTGCCTCAAGTGCTGGCAATGGCGTTGATCCCAACTTATCCTTACTCAAATTGACTAACGGACAATGGCAAAACCTTGGACAAAACAATGAATGGGAAGCTGACAATAATGCAGCGGGTATTAATTCACTGGCGAGCAATCTGCGCTTGCCTGATCGCAATAACAATGATGCCGGCATGTTGCGAGACCTATCAAGCGGCGTTTATAGCGTCGTCTTGAGCAGCAATGCCAATCATGGACTCGCAACTGTAGGCGTTGATGCCTTAAGCGACTCGCAAGCAAAGTTAGTCAACATCAGTACCCGCGCTTACATTAGCGGCAATGCCAATGATGCCTATGCGGGCTTTATCATTACCGGCACGGGAACTTTGCAAGTATTACTACGCGGTATCGCGGCGGAAACTGGCAACGGCGTTGATCCAACGATCAGTTTATTAAAATTCAATAATGGTCAATGGCAAACGCTTGAGCGCAATGATGAATGGGAAAACGGCACTCAGGCAGTCGCCATCAGAGGACTCGCCAGCAACTTGCAACTGCCCGATCGCAACGCAAACGATGCCGCGTTGCTGCTTAATTTAGCAGCCGGCACCTATACCTTGGTATTAAGCTCCAACGGCGCAGCAGGCTTAGCAGTTGTGGGCGTGGATGTGATTTATTAAAGTTAAGACATTAGCCAACTCAATGTTTCGTGCGCAGACAAACACAAAAAACCGCCGAAAGGCGGTTTTTTATGGGCTTGATGTTAGCCCATCTTTAGCACCCCACCCCCAAATTCGCCACGGTATGGCGCAGCATTATCACATTGACATCCAAGCCGACGACAGCGGCGAAAAAGCACTTGCCATCACTTGGGAACAACGCCCCGTCGCCCATACCTTGCTGACCGACCCCGGTATTTATTGCCTGCGCAGCAACGAATTAAACGGGGACGAAGCGACTTTCTGGCGCACCTACATCATGCTCACCGATTTAGAGGGCGTATTCCGCAGCCTCAAGTCAGAACTCGGACCTGCGCCCGATTTATCACTACAGCGAAGACCGCGTTGAGGTCCACCTGTTCATCACCGTGCTGGCGTACCCGTTCGTGCACATCATTCGTAAACGCCTGGCAGATTTATGGCGATGCCTTAAACATTGACAAAATACATGCTCATTTCACCCTTGCCTTTGACTGCCAAATGACCGCGGGGCGTAATCGGAAAATCATCTTTTATCAATTCATAAGTGCTTTGTGAAATGTTAATCCGCATAGGTTCTGAGTTTGATTCCATGCGCGAAGCGGTGTTGATGGTGTCGCCAAACACGTCATAAATGTATTTCTTTACACCCACCACGCCGCCCACCACTTTACCGGTGTGGATGCCAATACGAATGCGCCATTGAATTTCTGAACGCTTATTGCGTTCGTTCATGTATTGAATAATCTCAACCGCAGAGCGCACCATATTGTGCGCATGACGAGGATTAGGGGTCGGCATTCCACACACACACAAATAAGCATCACCAATGGTTTTCACCCGTTCACATTGATGACTTTCAACAATGTTGTCAAAAGCGGTAAAAATATCATTCAATTCATCAATTAAAAACTTGGGTTCAAGTTGCGAGGAAAGATTGGTGAAACCGACTACGTCAGAAAAATACACTGTGACATTTTCAAAGGATTCTGGCTCAGTTTTACCGGTTTCTTTTAAGTCGTTAGCCACGCGGCTGGGTAAAATGTTGAGCAATAATTGATCAGATTTTTCTTTTTCTTGGCGAATGAGATTATTGGCTTCTTCTAGTTTTAAGTTGGCTCTTTTTTCAAAACGGTAACGATTGAACATGACAAATGCTAAAATAACAATAAATAATAAGCCACCAAACAAGGAGTTACGCAGCAGGGCTTGTTGTTGTAGGTCGAGTTGTTGAATTTCATTGTCTTTGCGTAGTAAGGTGATTTCTTGTTCTTTTTTCTCGGTTTCGTATTTGGTCTGCATATCTACAATAGCTTTTTGACTTTTTTCATTTAACACGCTGTCTTTGGCTTCGGTGGCTAGTTTGTAATAAGCCAAGGCAGCTTCAAAGTTTCCTTGCGCGGCGTATAAGTTGGAAAACAATTCATAGTTTTCTCGAATTAAGTCTTTAGAGTTGGCTTCGGTGCTTTGCTGTAAGCCGCGGACTAAATATTGTACTGCTTTTGCGTGATTTTGTTTTTTGATATACAGGGCGGCAATATTATTGGAAATATTGGCAATTTCATATTTGTCTGCTAACCGCTCGCGCATCACCAGCGCCTCTTGAAAATAGGTTAAAGCCTCGTCGTTTTGTTCTAGGCTTTTATAGGCTAAACCAACATTGTTTAAGGATTTAGCAATGCCTTGTTCGTCATTAATTTTTTTGCGAATAGCTAAAGATTGTATATAATTCTCTAGGGCTTTTTTGTATTCTCCTAACAAATAATGAATAATACCAATATTGTTTAAGGAATCGGCAATCCCTGCTTGATCGGCTAAGGCTTCACGCAACGCCAGTGCGCGACGATGATGTTCGAGTGCTACGGTATAATTGCCTAATAAATCATTAATAATGCCTAATTGGTGTAGCGCGTCTGCAATCAAGGCGTTGTTTTGTAAGCGTTCAGCCAAAGACAAGGCATTCAAACAGTTGGTCAGGGCTACATCATAATTGCCAGTGCGCCAATGCACGTTGCCGATGGCTAACAGGCTTGTCACCACACGTTCAGAATGTTCTAAACGCTGCCAATAATCTAGGGCTTCTTGGTAAGGGGCTAAAGCGTTGACAAAATCGCCCTTTTGGGTTTTTAACTCGCCCAGCATCACCAGAGCTTCCGCTGCGGTATAAAAATTTTCGGTGTTTTTTGCCAAGCTGTAGGCTTGCTGGATATGCTCTAGGGCGTGTTCAGGTTGGCTAAATTGCTTGGCGCGTCCTAATTGCACCAGTAAATCCGCTTTTTCGGTGGGTGTTGCTGTGTTCAGGCGCATCTCTAGTTCGTTGAGCGTATTTTGCGCTTGAGCGCAGACACTAAAATACAAACTCAAACAGCACAGGATGGCGAATAAATGATATTTCATAAGGTTTGGTGTGTTTTGTTTAAGCATAAGCGTCTATTATAAACGCTCTATGTGGTAAGGGAGAATAATCTTTAGGCTGACCGCCAAAATTTGGCAATCACAAGGACGCGACAATGAAACGACAAACGATGCTATTGATAGCCTTTTTTCTCTGCGCCGTGCTACTCGCCGTGTGGCTTAGTTGGGCAAACTGGATGCAAACGGAATCCCCGCCAGTGGCGGGATTAGTGTGGCCTAAGCCCAAAACCGTGCCCGCTTTTCAGTTAAGCGATCACAACAATAAGCCGTTTAATTTGCAACGCTTGCAAGGCAAATGGACTTTATTATTTTTTGGATATACCCAATGCCCGGACATCTGCCCGATCACTTTAACGGTTTTGCAGGGCATGGAACAGCATTTATCGCAACAGGCTGATATTTTAAGCAATACCCAATTTGTTTTTGTCTCGGTTGATCCGCAACGCGACGATGCAGAAAAACTAAAGGGGTATGTGGAATATTTTCACCCGGACTTTCTGGGTGTGACGGGAGACGAGTTAGAAATCAGTGAATTGACCCGCCATTTGGGGATTATTTATATCAAAGTTCCACAGTCGGGAGGTAAAAACGATGAACATTATTTGATCGATCATTCCTCCGCGATTGTGCTGATTGACCCACGCGGACAGATGGTAGGCATATTTTCCGCGCCACACGAGGCGCGCACATTAGCCGAACACTACTTGGAAATGCGGCACTTTCTTGAGAAATAACCATGCGTGTATTAATTATTGAAGACGACTTAGAAGTGGCTGATTACCTTAAAAAAGGGCTGACAGAAAACCACTACAGCGTTGAGCATGTCGCCGATGGCAAAAACGGCTTGCTGATGGCAGGCGCGGAACATTACGATCTACTCATTGTTGATCGCATGTTGCCCGAACTTGACGGCTTGTCTCTGGTGCAAACGCTACGCGCTGCAAACAATACTACGCCGATTTTATTTTTAAGCGCGTTAGCCGATGTTGATGATCGCGTCTGCGGTTTACGTGCCGGCGGCGATGATTATTTAACCAAGCCGTTTGCCTTCAGTGAATTGCTGGCGCGACTAGAAGCCCTGCTGCGTCGCCCAGCCGGTAACGCACAGGAAACTCGCCTACAAATTGCGGATTTAGAGATTGATTGCCTAGCCCGTAGCGTGCATCGCAAGGGGCAGAAAATTGACCTGCAACCGCGCGAGTTCCGTTTGCTTGAATACCTGATGCGTCATGCCGACCAAGTCATCACGCGCACCATGCTGCTGGAAAACGTCTGGGATTATCATTTTGATCCACAAACCAATGTGATTGACGTACACATCAGTCGCTTACGGCGCAAAATTGACAAAGATTTCAACCCTTCCTTGCTACACACAGTGCGCGGCGTAGGCTATATGCTCAGTGAACAAGAACAGGTCTAAGCAACGCGGGTTTAATGCCCCGCTTCTCCCATCAACAGAAAAACCCAAGGATTTAAGGATTTTATGATGACACAATGGATTGAACATTTACAAAACGTGGGTGCGGTACTTGATGCACAACAAACCGTGCAGCATTTTACCCAAGCATCCGCCGAACCAGCCGCCGCACTCAACGGCACTATTCTATGTGACTTATCGCATTTAGCCCGCATAGAAGTCAAAGGCGCAGATAGCCTGACTTTTTTGCAAGGGCAATTAAGCAATGATGTCAAGCAAGTCTCAGAAACACGCACCCAATTAGCCGCTTGGTGTTCAGTCAAAGGGCGCGTGCAAGCCCAATTTCGCCTTTTGCAACGTGGCACAGCCTATTATTTATTAACCCCGCAAGATCGCTTAGAGTTAGTGCTAAAGCGTTTATCCATGTACATTTTGCGTTCTGATGTGAAACTACGCGATGCCAACGCAGATTTGCTTTGCTTCGGCATTGGCGGTGCGCAAGCGGCTGCCGCATTAGAAGTAGCACTCGGCTTCCCGCCACCCGCCGCAGTGGATGATGCCGTGCTGCAAGACGATATATCGGTATTGCGTATCATGGGTGCGCAGCCGCGCTTCATGCTGTTGGCAACGCCCGAACGCTGCATACAGCTATGGGATTCCCTAGAAGCGCAAGACGGCATCACAGCCGCTGGCTTCGGTGCGTGGGAATTGCAAGACATCGCCGCCGGTCTGCCGCAAGTGATAGCCGCTACCGCCGAAGCATTCCTACCGCAAATGCTTAATTTGCAAGCGATTAACGGCGTAAGCTTCAAAAAAGGTTGTTACACCGGGCAAGAAATCGTGGCGCGAACCCAGTATCTCGGCAAGCTAAAAAAACGCTTATTTATTGCCAAACTTGCCACTGAAGCCTGCCCCGCGCCCGGCACCGCCTTATTTGCCACAGAAGGCGAGCAAAGCATAGGACAAATAGTCAACGCCCGCCCGCACCCCGATGGCGGTTGCCTGTGCCAAGCGGTTATCCAAGTCAACAGCGCGGAACACGCCGTGCATGTCGGCAGCAATAACGGCGCACTACTGGAGTTACTGCCTCTGCCATACGAACTCATCGATCCGACAAAATGACGACTTTTCAAATCCAATCTCATTATCAACGCATCGGCGGCGAAGAGCCGCTGCGCACCCTGGTGCAACGCTTTGGGAGAGCTAATCTCCAGATTAGCTCAAACGGCGTAGCCGTTTTTTTGCGCCGCCCTATGGCGGCGGTGCTATGGAGATGGGAGAGCTAATCTCCAGATTAGCTCAAACGGCGTAGCCGTTTTTTGCGCCACACAGACTTTGCCATAGGCACAGCAGAACGCGATGCTTGGATGCACTGCATGACGCAAGCAATGGAAGACATAGGACTGGCTGAAGAATTGCGTGAAGAACTGCGACGCTCTTTTTATAAAACCGCAGATTTTATGCGTAATCAGGCTGATTAGTGACGCTTCTCGCGGTCAACTGTTCGCCTGCCTGCCCACACACCCAACAGCCTAACAGGAATAAGAAAACATGGACGTTTTCAATTTTATATACGCCTCAGCACTCGCCAGCACGATAGGGCTACTGGCAGCCCGCAAACACCGCAATGGATGGGAATGGAGTTTTGTCAGCCTATTTCCAATTTTGTTGTTTGGCACTGACCTATTCTGGTTATTATTATTGCTGGTTCTACTACTGCGATCCGCCTGCCCCAAATGCGATCAGCTCGTATCGTATCGAGACGCACGCACACAAAACTGCCCACACTGCCATTTTCACGGACGGCTTGGATTACTCAGCGTACCGCTACAAGACATCATACGAACACTATTGCGTCTCGGCAAAAACAAGCATCGTAGTCACCGCCGTGCCAAAATGCGGCGCGGCTACTCACGCCCATAGGCACAACCCGCATTCAGGACAGCCTTTATGAAACGCCTCATTGCCTATTTCACACCTCCATCGGCAGTATTCGCGTTCGCGCCACAATTAAAGACGTGGCGCAAACCCTACGGTCATTACAAGTGACATCCGATGCTATGGGGCATCCGCCTGATACCACCAACACACTGACATCTAAAATCGCTTCCAATTTCATCGTATGTTTAACCTCTTAAAACGGATTTTTTCGTCCGGTCCGCCCACTCAGTCATACACTGAGCCGCCGCAACAATGGCACAACGCCATCCCCGCTTGCGCCTTCTTTAGCGCAACAAACCTGCAAATCCAAACACCCTATGGCGACACACCCATAACACTCAGCGAACACACCTGTGTGCAATGGCACTTCGCCGCGCCCGCCGAACCCATCACCCGCATTCAAATACGTCTAGGCACTTATGGACGACGCAACGCCTGTCATCTTATCGTGCAGTTAGGGCAAACCCAAGCGCGTATAGCCTTAGCGGACTGCCGCGATAATCAATACGCCGAGCTGCAATTTAACCCGCCGCTCACCTACCCGGTTGGGCAAGCTGTCCTGCTGCGCGTGTTCTCGCCCGATGCGCAACTAGCAGAAAACAATGTAGCGGCACTCTGGTGTTCGCCTCCCGTGCCGCAATTCGCAGCCCATATCGCACCGACACCGCTGCATTTTGCCGCCACCGAAGAGGCGCAATTTAGCATCCTGTGCAACGCGCAAGTACCCGCGCAACAACTGTATCAAAGCCTACGCAGCTTACTTGAAAGCCATCCTCATGCCGACAAAGAATTGCTGTTATATGGCGCACAGCCCCCGCAGCCCTGGCTGACAGGTGCAGTACAGTGGCTCGACAAGATCGAAGAAGCCCAACCCCAAGCACCTTTTATCCTCTGGCTCACACAACCCGCCCTGTTTAGCGAAGGCAGTTTGCAAGCATTGCATGACAGCCTGCTACATGACGAGCAGGCGCAACTGGTGATGCCCAAAGTGATAGACCAGCAAGGACAACTATGCAGTGCAGGCGGACAAGTATTCGCAGACGGCAGCTTCTACCAGTACCCAGCCACCGCCGATGCCACCCACCCCGAATACAACCAACCGCGCCGCGTATTCTGTGCGCAACCGCCCGCCGTACTAATGCGGCGCACAGCCATGCCCACGCTATATACCGCCGCCGCCTACCAAACGGCAAGCCACGCCCTGTTACACCTAAGCCTAGCTGCACAGCAAACACGCTACTGCCCGACCGCCTGCCTGATAGTAGCCGACTGGCACAGCCAACCCTCCGAAACAGATCGCCAACATAGTCAGCAACAATGGGCAGCAATACTAGCAACCCAGCCGCAGCCCTTCTTGCCCATGCCCGCAAAGCCGCACCTGCATTGCCCAGCAAGCCGCGAGCCGCTGCTCAGTATTATTATCCCGCTGTTTAACCAAGTTCATTACACCTGGCATTGTTTGCAAAATCTGCTATTGTGCGATACCCATATAAGCCGAGAAATCATTATTATCGACAACGCCTCTACGGACGCGACGGCTACTTTATTGAACGGCTTAAGCGGGGCGTTTAAGATTATTCGCAACCCAGAAAATAGGGGCTTTGTTGATGCCTGTCAGCAAGGCGCGGCTTGCGCACGAGGGCGTTATATTTTTTTATTAAATAACGACACCCAAATGCGTCCGGGCTGTTTGGAAAACATGGTCAAAACACTAGAAAACCAAGCAGACATAGGCATTGCCGGAGCAAAACTGCTCTATCCCGATGGGCGATTACAGGAAGCCGGTTGCCAATTATTCGCCGATGGCAGCGCGACCAATATAGGGCGGGCGGGCGATCCCTACGCTGATTTTGCCCAACAAGATCGAGATGTCGATTACTGCTCAGGCGCGGCTTTGATGATTCGTGCCGCGCTGTGGCGGCAACTCGGCGGCTTTGATGTGCGCTACGCGCCTGCTTATTACGAAGACACCGACTTATGTATGCAAGCGCGACAAGCGGGTTTTCGCGTGCGCTATTGTCATGCCGCAGAAGTGATTCATTACGAAGGCGTAACGGCGGGCATGGATGTCGAGCGCGGCTACAAAGCCTATCAAGCGCGAAACCAACGGTTATTTTATGAAAAATGGCAAGACATATTGTCCGCGTTTGATCAGCAGAGACCCTAAACCTGCACCAAAACTTTTTTGCTAATAGTAAAATCAATAACTTACAGACTTTTATAGCATTTTCAGTCAATTTTAACCGAAAGCACCTCAAGGACAAACACCATGATGCCCCATGCTCGCACGGAAGCACCGCACGGCAATCGCAATGACTGGCAAAACATCAAAAATCTTCTGCCGTACCTGTGGGAATATCGCGGGCGCGTACTGTTAGCACTGACCGTGCTTATTCTTGCCAAAGCCACCAATGTCGGCTTACCGCTGATCTTAAAAGGCATTGTTGACAGCCTAGAACAAGCCGAAAATATCGCCTTAGTGCTGCCGCTAGGCTTACTGCTTGCCTATGGCGGGTTAAAACTGTCCGCCAGCCTGTTTAACGAAATGCGCGATGCGATTTTTGCCAAAGTGCGCTACCGCGCCATGCGGCGGCTATCCAACAGCGTTCTCGAACACCTACACAAGCTCTCACTGCGCTTTCACTTAGAACGTAAAACCGGCTCTATTTCCAGCGATCTACATCGCGGCGCGCAAAGCGTCAGTGCCATACTCAACTACATGATTTTCAATGTATTTCCTACAGCCGCCGAATTTTTACTGATCGCGCTCATATTGCTGTCCCAATACGACATCAAATTCACCCTAGTGACCTGCATCACCGTCGCAGTTTACATCTGGTTTACTTTTGCCGTCACCAACTGGCGAATGCACCACCGCCATCGCATGAACGCGCTGGAATCGGAAGCCAACAATCGTGCAGTAGAAAGCCTCATCAACTACGAAACCGTCAAATACTTCGGCAACGAGCGTTTTGAGCTAGACCGCTACGACCGCACCCTAGACGGCTGGGAAGACGCCGCCGTACAAAGCCAAGTCTCCATGTCCGCGCTGAATTTTGGACAAGGCGCGATCATCGCCGTAGGTGTCACACTCATCATGCTATTTGCCACTCAAGGCGTGGTTGATGGCAGCATGACCATCGGCGATTTAGTGCTGGTCAACGCCTTTTTGTTACAACTGTTCATGCCGCTCGGCTTTCTCGGCGTCGTCTATCGTGCCATCAAATACGCCCTCGCCGATATGGATTTAATGTTCAAAGTCCTTGAGCAGACACCTGAAATTACTGATAAAATCGATGCTAAAATCCTAGACGGGCGGGATGGGCGTATCGAATTTCGCCAAGTCAGTTTTCATTACCAAACCGAGCGCAGCATCCTGCATGAAGTCGATTTCGTGGTAGAGCCGGGGCAAAAAGTCGCGGTGGTCGGACCCAGCGGCGCGGGTAAATCCACACTTGCCCGCCTGCTGTACCGCTTTTACGACGTCAGCGGCGGCGCGCTCTACGTGAATGGGCAAGATGTGCGCGATGTCACGCAAGACAGCCTACGCGCCGCCATTGGCATCGTCCCGCAAGACACCGTATTATTTAACGACACCCTGTTTTACAATATTGCCTACGCCAAACCGGGGGCAAGCCGTGAAGATGTCATGGCAGCCGCCAAACTGGCAGATTTGCATGGTTTTATTGAATCCCTGCCCGACGGCTATGATACGGTCGTCGGCGAACGCGGGCTGAAGCTTTCCGGCGGCGAAAAACAGCGTGTCGCCATTGCGCGGGCGATTTTTAAGGAACCCAAAATTTTGATTTTTGACGAAGCCACTTCCTCGCTCGACTCAAAAACCGAACAAAATATCCAAAAATCCTTGCAAGCATTGGCAGAAAATCATACAACCCTAGTGATTGCACACCGTCTGTCAACCATTGTTGATGCTGACCAAATTTTAGTCATGGAACACGGTAGAATTGTTGAACGCGGCACGCATAGCCAATTACTCAAAGCCCAAGGTGTGTATGCGCACATGTGGACATTGCAGCAAGAAGAAAAAGTCCTTCAAGCTATAGAAGCAGAGGCGGCGATGAAGTTGCAGAGCTTGCGAGAAAAACAAACACTCTATAACCCATAAGCTTTATTCATGTTGTATCACTTAAATAGGAGATGTTTAATGAAAAAAACGGCTATCTTGGCTTCTGTTGTGATTGCTAGTCTTGTCATTGGAGGCTGCGCCACTTCAAGAAAAATACAAGTTGTCCAAGCGGGCGACAATAGTTTATCTTGCGGGCAATTAAAAACCGAGCTTGAAAAACTCGATCAAGCCGAACAAGAAGTAGAATCCAAAAAAGGTGCCACAGGAACAAATGTTGCGGCAGCTTTATTCTGGTTACCCGGTCTTGCTTATACTTACTATGATGCCGGACAAGCTACCCAAGCTATTGCGGATCGACGTTCTCACTTAACCACAGTATATAATAGTAAAAATTGTAAATAACTTAGAAATGAACTGCTCATGCAGTTCATAGTCACTTAAAAATGAATTAACGCATGTCTTACAGCGATATTAAACTCAAACAGATCAAAACTGAATTCAATTTAGATATTGTTGAACAACCAGGCTTGTTTGCCAAGCTTACCCCGGTTTCATTGAGTGAGCATTTTGCAAATATTTTGAAAGAAAACATACCGTTAGCCATTGCTATTAATACCGAAAAAGCCCGTTCTGAATTATTAATTGCTAATGTTTTATTAGAAATACGCAAACAATTTGAACGAAAAATCAGTTTTTTTTCAGGTATTGAATTTAATATAGATAAAGAAAAAAACCTCAATGGTTATTGTGATTTTATAATTAGCTTATCCCCGCAACAACTATTTTTGCAAACCCCAGTGATTGCTCTAGTAGAAGCAAAAAATGAAAACATAATGAATGGACTTGGACAATGTATGGCTGAAATCTTCGCCGCACAACTGTATAATCAAGCAGAAAACAATCAAGTAGAACATATTTATGGTGCTGTGACTTCCGGTATTTATTGGAAATTTATGCGTTTAACAGCCTGCACAGTGAGCCTCGACTTAAACGATTACAGCCTAGAACACCAGCCTGATAAAATTATTGGTATCTTGTCAGCCATGATAAAACAAACTGCATAAAGGAAATCAGATGTCTATCCCTAAAGTCCTTATTGTTGATGACGAACTCAGTATGCGCACGCATATCAAAATGATGCTGGAAAATCAGGGCTATGATTTGCAGTTATTAGAAAATGGAGAACAACTCATTCAAATACTGGCAGAAGCAGAAGGCGCGTTGCCTGATTTAATTATTCTCGATGTTATTATGCCGGGCTTAAATGGTTTTGCTATTTGTAAAAAAATCAAAACCAATCACCGCTGGCAACATATTCCGGTGATTATGGTGACCGTTCTCAATGCCAAAGAAGCCCTAGTCAAAGGATCGGCATCGGGTGCAGATGATTTCTTACAAAAACCCGTCAACAAACTCGAATTACAAACCCGTGTCCGTTCCATGTTGCGCATTAAAGAACAATACGATCAATTGGATCGCATCCTACATTTGCGTGAAGAACTCTCGAACATGGTAGTACACGACATGTCCAGTCCGATTACCTCTATTCAGCTACATACCGCCTTATTAGAAGAACAACTCACCGATGCCGAACAAAAAAACCATTTAGACATGATCAAAATGGCATCCGACCGTTTAGATTCTTTTGTCAATGACATGCTCATGATGGCAAAACTTGAACAAAGCAAATTACACTTAAACCGCGCTAAAGTCGATGTCTGCGAAATGGCAAGAAACGCTGAAAAGCATTTTGGCATTATGGCAAAATCCAAAGGCATTGAATTAAAATTAAAGATTCCCGATACACCGATTACCTTAAATCTCGATGCCAATTTATTTAGCCGCGTATTTGCCAATCTACTCGCCAATGCTTTGCAATATTCGCCACCTGACAGCCAGGTGATACTCCAACTTGATTATACGCGCAGCCCTCAAGACAGCCGCCATCACCTGAAAATACAAATCAAAGATCAAGGCAGCGGTATTCCCGAAGCAGATCGACTGCGGGTTTTTAATAAATTTGAAGTCGTTGACTTAAAGAAAAAAGGGGTTAAACAGATTGGCTTGGGATTGACTTTTTGTAAAATGGTCGTTGATGCACACGAAGGACATATTTTTGTAGAAGCCAATCAACCGCAGGGTTCTATTTTTGTAGTAGAAATTTAGTCCGCTGGCGGATACGGCGCAAAAAGACGCGCCTTAATTTCGCCCTACCATTAGCGAAGGATAAAAGCATCTTGAACAGAATGACATTAATAAAGCTCAGTGTATTCTATGGGCTGTTGTTTTATGACTTATGTTTTAGCCTTCCCGTTCTTGCTGCTAAAGAATATCGTCTATACATCAGCCCTACCCCGCCTGACGCAGAGATTAAAATTCTTAACATCAAGCCTAAATTTCATCAAGGCATTCAACTCCCTGTAGGGCGTTATGATGTGTTAGTCGCTCAATCAGGCTACCATTCGCGCCGTTTTTGGGTAGATATTTCCAACCGTTCGCGGCGTATTTTAGTCACCCTCAAACCCGAAGCCCCCACTCAAGCGCGTTTATTCATTAAAACGCACCCGCCACAAGCGCGGATTAAAATCTTAAACATCAAGCCGCCCTTTCAGCAAGGCATGGCTCTTGCCCCCGGCATTTACGACATTGAAGTGTCTCATGCACAATTTGTCACACAACGCCAAAAAGTTGAATTAGGCGATACAGATGAACGCCTTGAAATTCAATTGGAACAAGAAGAAACTTTAGAGCAAATGCTACGCCAAGCCCCCGCTAATAAAACCGCCTTAGAACTTTCTGCAACAACGCAAAGCATGATTAAAAAATATGCCTTGCATGTTACCACTGAACCGGCAGATGCAGACATCAGCTTGCTCAATAGACGCATTGATTTTCAATCAGGAATGTTATTACCCGCAGGTACTTATCAACTGAAAATCGCCAAAGCAGGTTATACACCGCGCATTCGCTGGATTGACATTCAAGATCAAGATTTTCATTTGCATGTGCGTTTGTCCGAACCGGAATATTGTTTCATTCAGCAACAAACACTAGGGCAGCAAGAACAACAACGCCAAGTGCGTTTGCATTTTTATTTAGATTATGTGGAAGCTTGGTACAACATACAGATTTTACCGGCTGGTGCTTTACACACTTTTCGCTTACTTGGACAACGCCAAGGTAATCAGATTGATTTGCTAGGCAAAGCCTATTATGAACAAGAAGTAATTGAAGTGCGCAGTCAAATGCAATTACAAGGAAAACAATTAATCATGTATTTTGATGGAAAAGAACAAAGATTGCAGCAAGTGCATTGTGATAAGTTATTAAGTTAAGGGATGGGTATTCCCCCGCGCTAAACCTGACAGGTCTTCAAGACCTGTCAGGTTTTCAATAGAGAAGGGGGAGTCCTAGACGGGGCGTGTTTGCATAAGGGACGGCACTATCTTTTTTAGGACTACCGATTTTCTTAGTCTGATGCGGTAGGCTGCTACTTGCCCACCTCCCAAACCGAAGAAGACCCGCCCGCCGCGCCTAAAGACACCATCAATGGTACATTGTCCGGCAACACATCCACTTCCGCCGACGATTTCAGCAAGCTTTGCACTTCTAACACCTCCATCACTGCCTCTAGCACCGCCGGGTCATGCTTAGCGATTTCATTCAACGCCTTACCTACCACTTCAGGGTGCTTAGTCGAAGCCTCCGCCATTTTTTGCGACACCTTGTAAGCCGTCTGGCTTTTAATCAAACCCACACGGTTCTCGCCATCTTGCTTCATAGCACTGGTCACCTGTATCAGACGCTTGACGACTTTTTCCGTAATGTTATCCACCATCTGATGATCCGTAAAAGCCACTTTACGGATATAGACCGAGCCTAAGCGATAGCCCCATTTTTCCGATAAAGGCGAAACCGTAGCGCGTACCGTGCGGCTCAGGCTGTGGCGATCTTCGAGCATTTTATCCATTTCCAAATTACTCAATACCGAAATAGTCGCATTGGCAACATTCGCTTCCAGCGAACCATCAGGATTGGCATTATTAAATAAATAAGCTTCAGGATCATTAACTTGCATCTCATACCAAATCCCCACACCCATCGGCGTGCCTTCTTCCGAGTTGACCATTTGATTACGCAAATAATGCTGACGCATAGCGGTACTGACCTTATACTGCTTACCAAAAAACGGCAGCAACAAAGCCCGTAAACCAAAATGCACAATCGGGAAATGCAGCCCTGCCTCATCCATGACCCCGACAATTTTGCCAAACAAGGTAAACACCTGCGCCTCACATTCGTTGACAACCGTGTAAAGCCCAAATTTGGTTGCCAAGCCTAATAAAATAGGTAACAGAGATAAGCCTAAAACAAAGCCAATAATATATATTCCCATGTGTTTTCTCCTTCTTTAAGCGGTTTTTTGGATAACACGACGCGCCCGTTCCAGCATCGGCACACGCATATTACGGATATAGACTTTCAGCGCCGTTGAGCCACCCTCTTTTTTCACTTCCGTCAAGGTATTTGCCAACTCACGCAGCGGTGCCACCTCAGCTTGCGCATTATTTGTCGCAATATCCACCGCCCGTTTGCTCATAGTGATTTGCTGCTCCGCATCAGCGCGGGCGGTGCTGATGTCTGCCGCCACCTGATTGCGCGTGCTATTAATAGAAGACAAGGCGCGATCCACTTCCGACGGCGGATCGATTTGCGTAATCAATGCAGCATCGAGTTCAATGCCATAACGCCCTGCCGTATTGCTGCATTGTTTTTCCATGTATTGATTTAATAAAGGCAAATTCTTGCGCAAATCGTTAATCGACACGCCCTCAGACAAATCCACCGAGCTGCTCATATCATCGTCTTTGACGTCATCACCGCCGACCAAACTTGCCCCCTTCGGATCAACAAAAGTCGCAATGCGTTCACGCATCACCGCAACAAAATAGCCCATGATATGCTCTAAGGGGCTAGAAACGCCAAACAGATACGCATAAAGATTTTGCTCACTAACGCGATAACGGATTTGTCCATTCACGCCAGTGGTTAAATTATCCTTAGTCACCGCATCAATAGTGTTTTGCGCTTTGGTCGGGTCCCAAGTAATATCAATGGTTTGCGTAGCAACATCCACCTTAAACACCTGTTGCCAGGGCCACTTAAAATAAGGACCACCGGGCGCAATGGTTTCCACTTGAGGATAGCGATAACGCTCGTGTTCCTCTTTAGACAAGCCCGGAATTTCCACCCAGCCGCCCAGCCGTTTAGCCCGTCCAAAACTGGTAATCACAGCGCGTTCGTTAGGCTTGACGGTGTAAAAACCGCTCACCACAGCGCGAAAAAAAGCATAAACCAGTATGCCGAGAATAAATCCAATAAGCATATAACAATCTCCTTTGAGGTTAAAAAGGGTCAGTATGACACCATTTTGCCATGCGGCAAGTGACTTTATTAACTCCGCCACGCGGGTTTGTGCTTTTTGTTGCGCACGGACGGCTGACCGGGCAGCCGGTCCGCTCGCATCCCCTTAGTGGTCAAGCCCCGCCACTCTAAACACTTCTTCAAAAGTCGTCACACCAGCCGCAATTTTCACCGCACCGCTTAAGCGCAGAGGGCTTAAGCCTTGTTTCAGGGCTTGTACGCGCAAAGCTTGCAGGTCGGTGGTGTCGGTGATGAACTTTTCTAGATCGGCGGTCAGCGGCATGATTTCGTATAAACCAACGCGCCCGTGATAGCCCGTTTGGCGGCAGTCTTCGCAGCCTACCGCCTCATAAACTTGTGCAGGCATAGCGATTTTGCGCGGCGCGACTAGGGATTGCCACATCGCCGCATCAGGCTTGACGGCTTTCTTGCATTTTGGGCAAAGCGTCCGTACCAAACGCTGGGCGACCACGCCCAGCACAGTCGCGTTGATTAAATAAGACGGCAAGCCGATGTTGAGCAGGCGGGTGACGGCAGAAGCCGCATCATTGGTGTGGAGAGTAGAAAAGACCAAATGCCCGGTCAGGGCTGCCTGCATACTCATTTCGGCGGTTTCGCGGTCGCGGATTTCTCCTACCATGATGATGTCCGGGTCCTGGCGCAATAAAGTCCGCACGCCGCTGGCGAAATCTACGCCGATATTGTGCTGTACCTGCATTTGGTTAAAGCGTTCATCAACGATTTCTATGGGGTCTTCTATGGTGCAGATGTTGATGTCGGGTTTGTGGATGTGGCGTAGGGTTGAGTAGAGGGTGCTGGTTTTGCCGGAGCCGGTGGGTCCGGTGACTAATATTACGCCATGCGGACGGTTTATCATCGGTTTCCATAAATCTAAGTCTCGTTTGCTAAAGCCCAATGCTTTGAAATCTTTGATTAATACTTCGGGATCAAAAATCCGCATGACCATTTTTTCGCCAAACGCGGTGGGCATGGTGGAGAGCCGCAACTCGATATTTTTGCCGGTATCTGGCACTACGGTTTTGATGCGCCCGTCTTGCGGTTTGCGCCGCTCGGCTAGGTTCATGCGCCCTAGCGATTTGATTCGGCTGGTCATGGCGAGCATGACGGCGGTTGGCACTTCATGGATTAAATGCAACTTGCTGTCTATGCGAAAGCGAATTTTGCTGGATTCGCGGCGCGGCTCCAGGTGTATATCGCTGGCGCGTTGACTGAAGGCGTTTTGTAGAAGCCAATCGACGATCTGGATAATGTGCTGATCGCCCGCGTCCATGTCGGTTTTGCCTTTGCCGATTTCTAGCAGTTGTTCAAAATTTTGAAAGCTGCCCACTGCCTGCCGATTTTTGTCCCCCGCGCCTTGAATAGACGTTTGCAACTTATAAAACTCGTCTAAATAACGCTCAATATCGACCGGATTGGCAACTACGCACTGAATCTTTTTCTTCAGAATATGCTCTAAATCAGCACGCCAGTCATCGACAAAGGGTTCGGCAGTAGCAATGGTGAGCAGATCGTCTTGTAGGGCAACCGGCAAAATTTGCCAGCGCACCGCGTAAGCGTGTGTCACCAGCGGCGTGAGTTTGGCAAAGTCGGTTTGCAGCGGGTCTATGTGTAGATAGGGCAGTTGTGCGCGTTCTGCCAACCAGCGCGTGAGGCGTTCTATGCTTAGGGGATAACTCGGCTGGCTGGCACTTTGCCATTTCATGGCGGCTACCGCGGCGAGCGGGTGAATGCCCTTGCGTTTGTTTTCTTCTGATTCGCCGAGCAAACGATTGTATTGCATTTGATCAATCAAGCCGTCGTCTTTAAGGTCTTTCAATATCCGTGCGAGCGTCAGTTGATTGACATTGGGTTTGAGCATGATGGTTGTTCTCTATTTGTTGCGTAAATACCGTTCATCGCTAAAGCTGCTGACCCATTGGGGACGAAACACGACGAGCAAAGTCATTATGCTGCCGTTAATAAAGGCTTCGGGAAACATCATTATGGGCAGAATGGGCGCGTAGTCTTGCATTAAGTGTTGGTAGCTGTGTACGCCTGCGCCCCACAGTACCCACATGCCTAGAACACGGCTGGCAAACATTGCCAACGCGCCGGTGAAAAACGCGCCCGCGTAAATATAGATAAAAAAATGCGGTGGCAGCCAGCGATCCATGATGCGAATGGCGAAATAGGTTATCCAAATCGGCACAATGCCGTTGCATAGTACATTCATGCCATAGCTTAACCCTGCTGCTTGTCCCTCTAGGGTTAGCACCAATTGCGCTACACTGACGCATAAAATGGCATACGCCCAGCCAAACATCAGGGTTATGCTGGTGGCTAATAACAGGTGAAATTCTAGCCCTACGTCTTGATTAAGCCCGCCGCCCATGCGCCAAGCCATCCACAAAAGGATGCTCGCGCCGAATAATACGTTGGCATCTTGGGGGTTTTTGAGATGTTGCCATTGGGCAAAAAACAGCGCGGCTAGTAAAAATAGAAAATAAATAATGTTGGCTGTCCATAGCCAACTGCTTGAGATGTCTAGCGGAAAGTTCATAGTTTATGTGCAGGTTACTGATAAGATTGATGAAGTGACATTACGCAAAAGCATTTTTTCAGTGGTCTTGGAACGTTTGGGACATGAAAAAGCCGCTTTTGCTCTACAGGGAATGACATGATACGCCGAATTTAGTTGGGTTTTGAGCCAAAGAACGCTGACTGTGCAACCGGGGGTTAAGATGAATTATATACTGCGCCCTGCCTGAAATCTGCGTTCAGGGATATTTTCAAGCACTTAAAATCCAAGTAGTGATAGCTTTGCAGAAAAACATTTCGTTTTGATTTTATGAAGTTACGCCTGCACTATTTCCAATCAGGCGCAAAGTATGGGTACGCTGCGTAGTTTAGCCACGCATATATTGCGCAAATCGAGAATCAAAAATTTTTAGGAAGCTATTGTGAGAAAGCCGTGACCTTTACCCTGCCGCACTGAGAGTATCTCAAAACAGGCGCATCAAGGTTATAAATCTTAACCCGCGAGTTTCGCATACAGATGGTGTAGATTTGCTATCTGGATTAGCCGTTTCCTTAAAAAAGCAACTATTTTGTCTGTGTAATGAGTATAAAAACATTAAATATCAATTAGTTATTTCTATCTTGTGGTATGCTCTACAGTTTTAAGCCTTGTCGAAAAAGACAGACTTAATTGCGCAATTCAAACAACAACTGCGATAATCCATGCGGACATATCGTCCTCATTTTTACAACCTAACAACAGGCTCTTCTGATGAAACTAATCACTCGTTTATTTTTTGTCGTTTTTTTATGTGGCGTTCACACCGCGCAAGCGGGCGAGCGTTCTCTGGAGACTTTAGTGCCTCTCAACCAAGACCAATTTGAGGCACTCGGTAAAGACCTAAGCGCGGCTTTGCATTATAAAGCCATTGCACCTGCCGAGCCGCTAGGCTTATTGGGTTTTGACGTAGGCGTAGATGCTTCCAGTACGCAACTGTCCGACAACCATCTGCTGGGATTGGTAAACGGCAGCGGCGGCAGCCCTGATAGCCTAATAATGAGCCGCCTTCATGCACACAAAGGTTTACCCTTTGGCTGGGACGTTGGCGCGTCTTACGGCATGGCATTAGATAGCAATATCAAAATGCTCGGCGCGGAAGTGCGTTATGCGATTTGGCAAGGCAATATTGTTTGGCCCGCGCTGGCGGTGCGTGGCAGCTATACGCAAATGAGCGGCGTGGATGTGTTAGACATGCACAGCAAGGCACTGGAACTCACTGCTTCTAAAGGTTTTTTGATGCTCACTCCCTATGCGGGCGTAGGGTATGTGTGGAGCAGTTTCGATCCCAAGCAGACGGGGGTTAATTTACAAGCTGAACATCTTGAACAAACCAAGGTGTTTATCGGTTCGCACTTAAATATTCTGGGCTTAAATGCCGGTTTAGAACTAGACAACACTGACGGACGCAACACAGTCAGCTTGAAGCTCAGTATTCGCTTTTAGCCAAGTAGGGTGCGCGACATCTTTTCGTCGCGCACGCGGGCAATGCCGACCT
>CAZOSP010000027.1:0-2402 GCA_964582525.1 uncultured Thiomargarita sp.
CAAGCACTACCGATAACAGACGATGATTTACACTTGATGCGATTGATTGACGAAACGGCACCATCCATTGACTGATGCAATGGCTGTTTGACGGCGCCAATCATCTGCTGACATCAGCGCGTAGCCTACAAATTATAGGCAACACGCTCCTGCCATGCATTGATACCGGCGTCAGTTGGTACAGTGTGCGTTTATGGGCGATGCGTTTGGGCTACTACGAACTGACTCGTGCCAAGGAAAAAGCCGAGGACTGGGTCTGGCTCATTGACCACAGCATTTATACTTCTGACGTTAAAGTTTTCGGTTTTTAGAGTTTGAGTTTTAACGGTCTTTCAAGCTCACTAAAGTTCAGTAATCCGAAAAGTTGACCGCGAGAAGTATAATTGAGCAATCACTGGTTGAGTCAGGGCTGTGAAACTCAGTTGTCCCAAGGCTTATCGGCAGAGGTTCCGGTTCAACATGCGGAGAATCAAGCGCTGGTGCAAACCTTGGCCGCATTCATAGGGGAGCAATCAGTCGGTTGTGAAAATGAGTATTTGCCAAACAGCAGTGAAGTACTCGAATCCCTATTTGGAAAACAAAAACACCTGGAAGGTGAGCATTCAAACAGAGGATTCAGTGGTTTGGTGCTGAGTATGGGAGCGATGGTTTGCAATTTGAATGCGGCAGTCATCAAGAAAGCCCTGGAAACCGTACCCGTGAAACAGGTCATGCAATGGCAAAAGGAATTTCCAGGACCAACCTTGCAGGCCCGACAGCTTGAGATGAATTCGACTTTGGAGGCGGAACAAAAAGCGACTTAATTGTTAAGGGGAGATTTGGTGGATTTTCACCAGTCCAGCAAGCATCCCTTCGATTTTTTACCGCTGCTGGAAAATATTATCGCCGGCAACACCATTTACGGCGCACACCGTGCGGGCGTGTTACTGGACAAGGGTGCGATTTTTAACGATATCTATGATAATCAGGTGCGACATTTCCGCGTCGCACCGTTTGAATCGGCTTCAGCACATTTTAACAGCGTGGTAGGCAATGGCTGGCAAGCAGAAATCCAAGCGAGCGACTGTACGGCTACATCTTCATCCAAACAGACTGTTGTTATTTGGTCAGCATTATTGCTGGGCTTACTGTTAGCCTTGATGGTTGCGGGCTATGCGATGCGTCGTGCGAAAATTTAAGCAAACTATTCAATTTGAGTGATCTTTTATGCAAACAGACATCAAAACCTTTCAAGGCTTGATTTTAGCCTTACAAAACTACTGGGCGCAGCAGGGCTGCGTGGTGGTGCAACCCTACGATATGGAAGTTGGTGCGGGGACATTTCATCCCGCAACTTTCTTGCGCTCGATTGGTCCTGAGCCGTGGAGCGCGGCGTATGTGCAGCCTTCGCGCCGCCCTAGCGACGGGCGTTATGGGGAAAACCCTAACCGCTTGCAGCATTATTATCAGTTCCAAGTGGTGATTAAACCCTCGCCGAAAAATATCCAAGCACTTTATCTTGGCTCGTTGCGCGAATTGGGCTTTGACCCGCTCGAACACGACATCCGCTTTGTCGAAGATAACTGGGAATCGCCTACGCTCGGTGCCTGGGGCCTAGGCTGGGAAGTTTGGCTCAACGGCATGGAAGTCACTCAGTTTACTTATTTTCAGCAAGTGGGAGGATTGGAGTGCCGCCCGGTGACTGGCGAAATTACTTACGGTCTGGAGCGCATTGCGATGTATGTGCAAGGCGTGGAAAGTGTGTTTGATTTGGTCTGGACTGACGGACCACTGGGCAAAATTACCTATGGCGATGTGTTTCATCAAAATGAAGTGGAAATGTCCACTTATAATTTTCAATACGCCGACACCACGTCTTTATTTGCTTGGTTTGATACCTGCGAAAGCGAAAGTCAGAAGCTGATTGCGGCGGGACTGCCTTTGCCCGCCTATGAAATGACCTTAAAAGCTTCGCATACTTTTAATCTGCTGGATGCGCGGCAGGCGATTTCTGTCACTGAGCGACAACGCTTTATTTTGCGCGTGCGGGCGTTGGCGCGAGCCGTCGCAGAGGCTTATTATGCGCGGCGTGAAGCACTGGGTTTTCCTCTGTGTGCGGCGACATAAGTGTGTTTTAACAGATTAATGGGAAATGAAAAAGATGATTGATGCGGACTTGAAGGCGATATTTACCGAGGTGGGCGAGAAAATCAAACAAGTGAGTGCGCAAATCGCTGAAACTGATGTAAAACTTTCAGCGCAAATCGCTGAAACTGATGCAAAACTTTCAGCACAAATCGCTGAAACGGATAAAAGATTAGCGGCGCGGCTAGAGGAGTCTGAACGGTGCAGAGATGAAGCACACGCGCTACTCGCAAAACGCATGGCAGAAGCTGAAGCGCAAATTGCCCGCACCAGTAAAG
>CAZOSP010000027.1:2502-35251 GCA_964582525.1 uncultured Thiomargarita sp.
GGCTTTGGTCAATGATCAGGCAAGGGCTTTTTAGTTGATAAACGGATTAAGGAAAAGAAGAAGATCATGTACGGGGTAGTCCTGTGATGAGTATGGATGTTAAAAAAAGATTGATTGGTCATTTTTACCGTCCCGGCAAGCTGCTCACTACCGAACTCGGTGCGAGTCAACGACCACGACTTCGAATACTTGAGTGGCGAAACTATTGATAAACTGCTTGCTAAAGCCGCTGAGCTTGAGTAAAATGCGCCGTTTTTCCAAAAGCTTTTGACGATTTTGTATTGAGGTCTGCCATGCGTTCTGCTATCCATCCTAAATATGAAGAAGTATCCGTTACCTGTAGTTGTGGCAATAGTTTTAAAACGCGCTCTACGGCAGGTAAGGATTTACATGTAGATATTTGCTCTGCCTGCCATCCATTTTATACTGGGCAACAACGTGTCATAGATACGGCGGGTCGGGTCGATAAGTTTCGTCGTAAATATGGTATGAAATAAGATTTTTTGTGAAAAATCAAAAATCTTGTTAAGAAAAAGCACTTTTCCCATAAAGTGCTTTTTTTTCGTACCGACAAAACTGCTAGACTAGCCGCGATAACAAACACAAACAGGAGAAATGTGCGCATGTCCGCTGCTAAAGATGTTTTCGCTGAAAAACTCATGGGGCAATCTCCCGCTTTACAACAGCTTATCAATTCCGCTCAAATGGTAGCGCGTGCTGATGTCACTGTGCTGATACAGGGTGAAAGTGGCACGGGCAAAGAATGTTTAGCCAGTGCTTTACATGCGTCCGGGCAGCGAGCCAATAAGTCCTTTGTCGCCCTTAATTGCGCTGCCATTCCCGAACAGTTGTTTGAATCTGAGTTATTTGGTCATTGTAAAGGTGCGTTCACCGGCGCCTTGCATGACCGCCAGGGCTATATCGAAAAAGCTGCGGGCGGAGTCTTGTTTTTAGACGAAATTGGCGAACTATCCTTGCCTACCCAAGCAAAACTATTGCGTTTTTTAGAAACCCATACTTATCAAAAAGTGGGCGAAGTCATCCCGCATAAAATAGATGTACAGGTGTTGGCGGCGACCAATCGAGATTTGTACGCGGAAGTTGAGGCGGGCGCGTTTCGTGAAGATTTATTTTATCGCTTAAATGTGGTGCCGCTACAGTTGCCGCCGTTACGTGAACGTCACGGCGATGTGCCTATTTTAATTGACTATTTTACCGCGCAATTGGCGCGACGGCATAATCTGCCCGCGCCGTGCTATAGCCGTGCTGCGCTGAAAGTGCTGAATGCCTATAGCTGGTCTGGTAATGTGCGTGAATTGCGTAATTTTTGCGAGCGCATGTTGATTTTAGCAGCCGGGCGCGACATTGATAAAGACAATCTGCCAGTGGAAATCCGCCGCGCTACTGCGGCGCGGCGCGATCAGTATGAGACTTTTCGTTTGCCTGAAAGCGGCATTAATTTTCAAAGTTTAGAAGCAGATTTAATTCAACAAGCCTTGGAACTTGCGCAGGGCAATCGCAGCAAAGCGGCGCGTTTATTGGGTTTAAGTCGAGATACTTTTTTATACCGATTGCAAAAATTGATGACTTAAATGGCGGGGGCAAACGCACTGCAACCATTCGCGCCCTGCCTTTGAACGCATGTTACGCGGTTAGTGCTTTTTGCTGCGTAACATCGGTTATGAACAACAACGCGACCGGTTCTCACTTGCATCCCTACGAGGACATCGATGCACAGCAACACAGAAAAAAAAATACGCCTAGACAAATGGTTATGGGCAGCGCGTTTTTTCAAAACACGCAACCTAGCAATTGAAGCCATCAATGGCGGCAAAGTGCATCTCAACGGGCAACGCTGCAAACCCGCCAAAGAAGTGCATATTGGGCAAAGCCTGACCATTCGCACGGGTGAGACAAAACGCACTGTGATTGTGCAAGGCTTGTCTGTGCAACGCCGCCCCGCCAGCGAAGCACAGTTATTGTATGAAGAAACGCCCGATAGCATTGCGCAACGCGAAAAACAAACCGCCGAACGCCAATCACAAGCGCAGCCATTCGCGCCTCATCGCGGTCGTCCGACGAAAAAAGACCGTCGCCAAATTCGACGTTTTACCGATGTTCCCCAAGATTAAAGCCGCTTGATAAGGCTGCCGCCAAGCCCTCGTGCCTATTCGCTTATTTTTTCTCATCGCGCTCACGCTGCTCATCGTGCTGCAACTCGCCAGCATCGGCTTGGGCAGCAGCTATATTGCCCTGCCCAATGTTTATGCCGCGCTTGCACAAGCTCCTTGGCATACGCCTACGGATGCGCAAAGCCAAATTCATCATTTCATTATCTGGCACATTCGCCTGCCGCGTGTGTTAGCCGCCGCATTGGTGGGTGCGGCGTTGGCACTGGCGGGCGCGCAAATGCAAGGCTTGCTGCACAATCCCTTAGCTGCACCCGGCATTATCGGCGTAAGCTCTGGTGCAGCACTGGGGGCTGTGTTGTTGATCGCTTCGGGGTGGGCAGCATACAGCGTGTGGATGTTACCAGTCGGCAGTTTTATCGGGGCTTTTCTCGCCTTATTGAGCGTGTTGTTGCTGGCGCGAGGAGATGAACACGCCTTACATCATTCGCCCATGCTGACCCTGTTACTGACCGGCATCGCCCTGAACGCCCTGTTCAGTGCCTTAACTTCTTTGCTCATTAGCCTCAGTTGGGCAGAACACGAAGTGACCCGCGAAATGGTCTTTTGGCTCATGGGCGGCTTAGACAATCGCACCTGGACACATGTGGCTTTACTGCTGCCCGGCGTGTGCTTCGGCTTTGGTTTGGCATTTTATGATCGGCGCGAATTGGATTTATTGTTAAGCGGCGAAGAAAACGCCGCCGCCTTGGGCGTGGCTGTGCCGCTGGTGCGCTATCGCCTATTAAGCGGCATTGCATTGCTGACCGCCTCCGCCGTGGCAGTCGCCGGCGTGGTGGGCTTTGTCGGCTTAATTGTGCCGCATTTAGCGCGGCTCTTGATCGGACCGCAGCACCGTTACCTATTACCCGCCAGTGCCTTGCTCGGCGCGCTATTGTTAGTCGCCGTTGATTTACTGGCGCGGCAAATCAGTCCCGATGGCAGTTTACGACTAGGCATCCTCACCGCCCTGCTCGGCGCACCCTTTTTTCTCTATTTATTGCTACGCAAGGAACGGCAGACAGGGAGCAGCTAAATCTGGGCGCGGCTGACTGTCAAGTCAGCCCAGTCAAACCAAACACACTATGAAAGTATGTTAATAAAAAGCCGTTACCTGCCCACGGCTTTCTCATCAAAAAATATTTTAATTTCAGTCATAGATTTTCAGAACATTAAATTCTTGAAGCAAACCTGACAGGTCTTCAAGACCTGTCAGGCTTTGTGCGGGGGACTGGACGGTCACCCAGAAACTGCATTTTTTGCTTTATCAAGCTTAGCCATTGCTCTAACGAGAAAATTGCGCCCTAGACAGGATTTGAACCTGTGACCTTCCTCTTAGGAGGAGGATGCTCTATCCAACTGAGCTACTAAGGCGGGCTGAATAAACAGCCCGAAGTGTATATGAAATAAGTACGTTAATGGAAGCTAAACGTCCCCGGCTATTTTGCGCGTAATGTACCATTGTTGCCCGATGGAGAGGATGTTGTTGACTGTCCAATACAAGACCAATCCAGCCGGGAAGAAGGCGAAAAAGACGGTGAATATGATGGGTAACATCATCATGACTTTTTCCTGCATGGGGTCTAGCGGGGCGGGGTTGAGCTTGTGTTGCAGTAGCATGGTGGCGCCCATGACTAAGGGTAGTACGAAATAGGGATCAGGTTCTGAGAGGTTGTTGAGCCAGAGAACAAAGGAGGCTTGGCGTAGCTCTACGCTTTCTAACAGTACCCAGTACAAGGCAATAAATACGGGTATTTGTACTAAAATCGGTAGGCAGCCGCCTAGCGGATTGATTTTTTCCTTTTTGTAGAGGTCCATCATGGCTTGATTTAAGCCGCCCTTGTCGTTGGCGTAGCGTTCTTTGAGTTGTAGTAAACGGGGGTGTAGGCGGCGCATATTTGCCATGGATTTGTAGCTGGTCGCGGAAAGTTGGAAAAAGGCAAGCTTGATTAAAATGGTGAGAAGAATAATCGCCCAGCCCCAGTTGCCGACCAGATCGTGAATAAATTTCAGCACCCAAAACAGCGGTTGTGCAATAAACCAGAGGAAGCCGTAATCAACGGTGAGTTCTAAACCGGTGGCAAGTTCGGCTAAATCATCTTGAATTTTCGGTCCCGCGTAAAACTGAAATGTGAGTTGTTCTTGTTCCCCGGCCTTGATGCTGACATCAGGTCCGTAGAGTCCTAAAACATAGCGCGAGCCGTCGTTGAGATATTTGCTGTAGTAGTAATGCGCCTGCGTTTTGTCGGGGATGATGGCGGCGACAAAGTAGTGTTGCAGCATTGCCAGCCAACCGCTGTTCCAAGGTTCTTGCAAAGTGCTGATAACCGAACTGTCTGCCGCAACGTAGGCATTTGCACCACCGCCTTTGATTTCGTCAAAGGAAATTTTGTTGTATGAGTTGACGGGGCTACCAATCGCGCCGCCCATATAGGTGTAAATAAAGCTGGATTGTCCGGCTTCGGCAATTTGAGTGCGTTGCAGTTGTCCGTATAAACGCCCGTTCCAGGCTTCTTGGCGGTGATTTTGGATGCGGTATTCGACATCTAGCGCGTAGCTGCCGCGCTTGAAGCGGTAGATTTTTTCAATACTCACGGCGGCACTGCTGTCAGTATCACTATCAGCCGGCATTTCCCAGCGCAGGACGACTTCTAGCTGCTCTTCATTCGCGCCTAAGCTGTAACTGCTCTGTTCGCTTTGATAGAGGCTTTGATGGGTGGCTGTTGGCTGCTGGCTGAGTAAGCCCGATTGCAGCACGAATATATGCGGCAGGCGGTCATTCATAAAACGCAGCGGTTCTTCAGGTTTTTCTGCGTGCAGGGGGTATTTTAATAGTTCTAAGATGCGTAAATCGCCACCTTGACGATCAATTTCTAAACGCAACACATCGGTTTCGACTTGAATGCGCCCGCTGCTGAGTAACAGATTGTTTTGTCTGCCAGCACTGCCGGGTAGCTCGGCACTATCGGCATGACTGCGGGCTATGGGTAACTCGGCTTGCTCTTTGCCCACTGAGGTATTGGTAGAATCCGCGCTCCCTTGTGGTGTGGCGCGAGAAGTGACGCTGCTAGGTTCGACTGTTTGTGCATAATCGGCTTGCCATTGTTGATAGAGCATCAAAGACAAGAAAGCGAAAACCATAAACAGGATTAATCTAAAGTTATCCATGTGGGGAAGCCTGAGTTCAGTGGGAAGAATTTGTTGCGGGGAATGCTGACTTATGCTGTAAGCGTATTAAGCGTTGCCAATGTTTTTGCAGCGAAGCAAACAACACTGCATTGTCGTATTGTGCGGTTTTATCTTTTGCCAAGACAACTAGGTCAATACCGCTGAGTTGGGTTTTATGTTGGCGAAAACTCTCACGCACGACACGTTTAATACGATTGCGTTGTACTGCGTGTTTGACGCGCTTTTTCATTATTACCAAGCCTAAACGCGCATAATCACGCGAATTAGCAATGGCTAGGAGGGTTAAATAAGCATCGCTGCTTTTCCAGGGCTGACCATTAAAAACCCGCTGATAATCATCGGCATTCAATAGGCGTTGCCAACTCGGCAAGCTTTGCGAAGGGGCTGATGAGGCAGCGGGTGTTGCTGTAGAAAGCCTTGCTGTATTAGGCACTTAAGCGGGTCCGACCTTTAGCGCGCCGGGCTCGGATAATTTGACGACCGCCGCGGGTACTCATGCGCGCCCGAAAACCATGACGGCGTTTGCGAATTAATTGACTGGGTTGGAAAGTTCTTTTCATGTTGGCGTAACCTGTGTTTTTGCGCACTAGCCGGTGTTTTTGCGGATGATTGACCGCGTAATTTTGACAGTTTGCAAAGTCATTTGAAAAGTTTTAAGTGAAACTTAAAACAACGCTAAAGATAAGGGTAAAGATAAACCGGCAATTATATCGCTTACCTGAAAGTGAATACAAGAATTTGCCTAAAAAATATTTTTTCAGTCACGCTATGCCTTTGAAATATTAGTGAAATAAACCTTTTTCAAGGACTTAGGTTTTTGCTTGTTTTTAGTGTAAAAACAAACAGATAAATGCTTAAATTAAGTATTTAAGCGAGCTTTGCTTAGAGTAGATTTAAGCGGCGACAAAAGATAGACTTTGTTCCCCGACCTAGACCATGACCTAGATCATTCGCGTTCGCGCCAGATAGCCCGCGGGGCAACGGCATGATGCCAAGCATTCGCGTTCGCGCCAGATAGCCCGCAAGGCAACGGCATGATGCCGAGCATTCGCGTTCGCGCCAGATAGCCCGCGGGGCAACCACATGATGCCGAGCATTCGCGTTCGCGCCAGATAGCCCGCGGGGCAACCACATGATGCCGAGCATTCGCGTTCGCGCCGCAAAAGGACGTGGCGCAAACCCTACATTGCTGTCAAAATCGCCTCAGTAACACTTTAACTACTTATAAAACAGTGGGTTAAATAATAAAAAACTTAACGGAGAACTTAAGTGACTACGCTTTGGATAGCTTGTTTACAGCATTTAGAAAAAACACTTTCAGCACAAGAATTTAATACTTGGATACGTCCTCTACAAGCCTACGAGGACGGTGATCAGCTATTTCTCTTAGCCCCCAATCGCTTTGTGCTGGATTGGGTGAAGGGGCATTTTTGGACGCGCATAGAAGAGACTTTGCAAAACCTCAATCAAGGGGTGAAACCAGCCGTTTTCTTACAGGTAGGCAGCCGTAAAAAAGTCCGACCAACATCAGCGCGAGTCGCTAACAAGAAAATTCTGCCCTTGCGTGCAACGCCAAACGGCACGGCTCATGTCAATGCGCATAGAAGTGCGCCGCCCAAAGGCGTTTCAGACAGTCCCTTGAATGAAAAATTCACTTTTCAGCATTTTGTCACTGGGCAGTGCAACCAATTGGCACATGCCGCTGCCCTGCAAGCAGCAAAAGATTGCGCCTTTAATCCCTTGTTTATTTACGGTGGCGTGGGTTTAGGTAAAACCCACCTGATGCAAGCGGTAGGACATGAACTCAGCCAGCAGCAACCGCAAGCCAAAGTGGCTTACCTGCATTCCGAGCGGTTTGTGTCTGATATGGTTAAAGCCTTGCAAAACAAAACGATAGATGGCTTTAAGGCGTATTATCGGAATGTCGATATTCTGCTGATTGATGATATTCAATTTTTAGCCGGCAAAGTGCGCTCACAGGAAGAGTTTTTCCACACTTTCAACACTCTAGTTGAAGGACATCAACAGGTGATCGTCACCTGTGATCGGGTGCCGAGTGCCATTAGCGGACTTGAAGATCGACTCAAATCGCGCTTAGGCAGTGGCTTAACCGTATCCGTAGAGCCGCCCACCCTAGAAATACGCAAAGCTATTTTGCAACGCAAAGCCGCACTATCGGATGTCGAACTGCCCGATGATGTCGCTTATTTCATTGCCGACCATATTGAATCGAATGTGCGCGAGTTAGAAGGTGCCTTGCATCGTCTGCTTGCCAGCGCGCGTTTTCTGCACCAAGCGATTACCCTAGATTTTTCCCAAGAGGCACTCAAAGACCTGATTGTCACGCAACTAAAAATCTGTAGTATTCAAGACATTCAACAAGTCGTCGCCGACTACTACCAAATATCTATCCAAGAAATGACCTCCAAGCGTCGTCATCGTTACATCGTGCGCCCGCGCCAAATCGCTATCGCGCTGGCCAAAGAACTCACCCAACAAAGTCTCGCCAATATTGGCAACGCCTTTGGCGGGCGCGACCGCACCACCATTATGCACAGTTGCAAAGCAGTCACCCAACTCAAAGCGCAAGACCCCGAATTGCGCCAAGACTATCAAAAACTGGCAGGCATGTTAAAAAGCTGAGGAATGACTATGTTAAAAAACACAACCCAGCGTTATGGCTTAGTATCCATCTTTATCCATTGGCTGACCCTGTTGACCGTATTAGGCTTATTTGGCTTAGGGTTATGGATGACCGGGCTGGATTATTACCACGCTTGGTACAAACAAGCCCCCGACTTACATAAAAGCATTGGCTTCCTGTTGCTGCTCCTGACTCTGTTGCGCATCGCTTGGCTTATGCTCAATCCCAAGCCGCAGCCGCTGCCCAACAGCAAACGCTGGGAACGCATCACAGCCGTTTCAGTACACGGCTTACTGTACCTATTGCTGTTCGTCGTTATGTGCAGCGGTTATTTGATTTCCACCGCCGACGGACGCAGCATTGCCGTGTTTGGTGGCTTCGACATACCTGCGCTACCTTGGCGTTTTGCCCAGCAAGAAGATATTGCCGGTAAACTGCATGAAGTATTGGCATTTACGCTCATAGGTGTAATGCTATTACACGCAGCGGCAGCCTTAAAACATCATTTTATCGACCGTGACAATACGCTGCGGCGCATGTTCAGCTTGCCGCTCAAACCCAGCAGCTAACTTTTCATTTTTTTCATTGATTTAGAGGATTTATTATGTTACGCAAAACCCTGTTATCCACCGCTTTCGCCGCTTCTTTAGCGATTTTTTCACAACCTTTACTAGCAGCCGATTACCTAATTGACACCAAAGGCGCACATGCTTTCATTCAGTTCAAAATTCAGCACTTAGGCTATAGCTGGTTGCTCGGACGTTTCAATGAATTTAGCGGTTCTTTCAGCTACGATGAAAAAGACCCTTCAGCGGCAAAAATCATGGTAGATATTAATCCCGCCAGCATTGATTCGAATCACGCCGAGCGCGACAAACATTTACGCGGCAAGGGTTTCTTGGAAGTTGATCAATTTCCACAAGCAAAATTCGTCAGCACTTCCTTTAGCGAAAAAGGCGATGGCAAAGCCGAATTAAAGGGCGATTTAACACTGCATGGTGTCACCCAAGAAATCACTATTGCTGTCAATCACATTGGTGCGGGCGAAGACCCTTGGGGCGGCTATCGCCGCGGTTTTGAGGGAACAACCCGGTTAGTCTTGAAAGATTTTGGCATTCAGCGCGATTTAGGACCTGCGTCGCAAGCTGTAGATATGTATTTGTCCATCGAAGGCATTCGCCAGTAACACCAAGTGATATAACCATTCACACCCCGCGCTAAACCTGGCAGGTCTTCAAGACCTGTTGCTAGTTCCCAAGCGCCGCTTGGGAACTCATACCTTGCCCGCGTCGCTGGACTGTTAGCACAGACCGCAACGCGGTCAAGATCGCATTCCCAAGTGGCACTTGGGAACGAGGGCAAGGCGCGTAAGCAGAGTAACTTGGGCTGAAGTCTGTTTGCGCCGTCATCCGCCATCTTGAAATCCTCCGATGTCCCTCGTTCCGATCAGGTTTCGGGAGTTATTAAATTCTCATCCCTTATTGGCTAATTACAGCTAATATTGGCTAACATTTTTCGCGTTATTGGCTACCTAATGAAAACCCACTCCCTGACCATCACCCCCGAAATGCTCAAGCTGATTGCCGAAATTGATGAGTTCCGGGGCGGTTGGAAAGCCATCCACGGCATGGACCCAGAACGCTTGGAAGCCCTACGCAAGGTGGCAACCGTGGAAAGCATTGGCTCTTCTACTCGCATTGAAGGCGCGAAGCTGAGTGATGCCGAAGTAGAAAATCTGCTGAGGAATATCGATCAGCAGTCGCTCCAGAGCCGCGATGAACAGGAAGTGGCAGGCTACGCAGAAGCGATGGAAACCGTTTTCCAAAGCCACGATGACATCCCCCTAACTGAAAACTACCTGAAACAATTCCACGCTCTGTTACTACGCCATAGCGACAAGGACACACGCCACCGGGGACAGTACAAAACCTTGGACAACCACGTAGAAGCCTTCGACGCATCCGGCAATCGCCTGGGGGTAATTTTCAAGACAGCCACGCCGTTTGACACCCCACGGGAAATGCAGGCACTGCTGGACTGGACGCGCACCACACTGGAAGACCGCAGCCTGCACCCGCTGCTGACTATCGGCATTTTCAACCTGGTGTTTTTGGCTATCCATCCATTTCAGGATGGCAACGGCAGGTTGTCGCGGGTGTTAGCAACCTTGTTGCTGCTCAAAGCCGGTTACAGCTATGTGCCTTACACCTCGCTGGAAAGCATCATTGAGCGCAACAAGGACAGCTATTACCTCGCCCTGCGCCGTACCCAAAGCACATTGGACAAGGAAGCCCCCGACTGGCTGCCGTGGCTATCGTTTTTCCTGCGTTCCCTGAAAGCCCAGAAAGACCATCTGGCGGCGAAAATGGCGGATAACCGGGGCCGGGAAAGCCTGCCCGCGGATAGCGTCACGATTATGGAATACCTCAAGGACAATGGGCGCATCACCATGAAACAGGCAGAGGAACTCACCCACACCCCTCGCGCCACCCTGAAACTGCGTATCGCCCAACTGATGGAAAACGGGCATATCCAGCGCCACGGGCAGGGACGCGGCACCTGGTACACGCGCAAAGCTTAAGCACGCTGAATCTAAAATCCGAAACTGTCACCGCGCAAAGTATAGATAGCGAAAACATATCATTATGTAAAAGTTAATGTGAGCTAAGACCTTCTAGGTTTTGAAAACCTAGAAGGTCTGATGCCTAGAAGGTCTAATGCCAAGCTACGGTTTGGCACTCCAATGCGACCTACGTGACTATTCCCCACTATCCCCCCAGCGTGCCGCTAAATCATGCGCTATATCGAGATGATCGAGAACACGCGCCACCATAAAATCCACCAAATCTTGCACACTTTGCGGTCGATCATAAAAGCCCGGATTGGCCGGCATGATGACCGCGCCGGCGCGGGCTAAACGCAGCATATTTTCCAGTTGAATCACAGACAGCGGCGTTTCTCGATGCACTAAAATCAATTTACGCTGTTCTTTTAATACCACGTCTGCGGCGCGTTCTATCAAGTTGCGGCTCAGACCCGCAGCAATCCCCGCCAAAGTACCGTTGGTGCAAGGACAGACAACCATTGCGCGTGGCGGATTACTGCCGCTGGCAACCGGAGCCGTCCATTGCTGTTTGCCGAACACCTGTAATTGCCCCGGCTGCGCTTGGAAGCGTTGACTGAGGGTGTCAGCTATCGCACCGGGTTGCCCCGTTAGCTGCAAATCTGTTTCAGTATTAATCACCAACAAAGCAGGGCTGGAGAGCATGAGATACACGCGCTGCTCGGCTGCGAGTAAGCATTCTAGGGTTCTTAGACCATAATCAGCACCTGATGCGCCAGTCATGGCGAGGGCTATAGCCGGTTTTTTTGCGGGAATATTGTTACGATTCATAATACCTGAGTGTTTTCACTGGTCGTTTTTGTGGCATTTTAGACTATCCTTATGGGTGGGACTGGCGTGGCTAAGGGATGGGCATTCAATAATATCCAAAACTTAAACCGTCTAGGTTTTGCAAACCCAGAAGGTTGATGTCAGGGTACTTTCGGGCATTATTTTGTGGTCATTCCTAACTACCAACTGAGCCACGCTGCGCGGCGGCGTTTCAAACGCCGCCGCCGCCATAATAACGATAACAAAGATAATCAGGAGACGCACATGTATCTTCCTCGCTCGATAGGGTTTTATAGCTTTATCGCTTTAGCCAGCAGTGCCTTATTGCTGCTTTCCAGTTGCTCATCACCACCGCCGCTGTTTCGTGTTGCGACTAACACTTGGGTTGGCTACGAGCCTCTCTATCTAGCCCGTGATTTAGGGCATTACGACCATGCCCCCATTCGTTTTATTGAAATGCCCAATACCTCCGAAGTCTTGCAGGCATTTCGCAATGGCGTGTTAGAAGCTGCCGCCTTGACTTTGGACGAAACCTTGACCCTGCTGCAAGATGGTTATGATCTGCGTGTGGTGTTGGTGTTTGATTTTTCACAAGGCGCGGATGTGGTGATGGCGCGTCCACCGATAAAAACTCCCGCAGACCTCAAAGGACAGCGCGTGGGGGTGGAGAATACCGCTGTCGGCGCAACCTTGCTAGACGCGGCGTTGCGTCATGCGCAGTTACGAGTAAGCGATATAACCCTGCTGCGCCTGCCTATCGATCAACATGAACGGGCATATTTAGACGGTGAAGTTGATGCTGTAGTGACTTTTGAACCAACCCGCTCGCGTCTGTTGACGCAGGGTGCGCGGGTTATTTTTGACAGTGGACAAATCCCACAACGTATTGTTGATGTGTTAGTGGTATCCGCCGATGCTGTACAAAAACCCCATTTGCCAACCTTAAAAGCACTGTTGCAGGGCTATTTTGCCGCTTTGACTTATTTGCAAACTGAGCCAGAAAAAGCTGCCGAAAAAATGTCAAAACGCTTAAAATTACCCCCTCAACAGGTGTTGCAGGCGTTGCAGGGGCTGCATTTTCCCAGCTTGAGCGAAAATCACCGTTTACTGGGTGACAATGCACAACTGTTGTCATCTGTACAGGCGTTGCAAGCACTGATGCTAAAACATCATTTATTGCGCCGTCCCGCCTCTTTAGAACGGCTATTGAATGCCACAGCATTAGCGCAAATCCCATGAATACGTCATTATATATTCCTTCTTTGCGCCACACTCTGACTTTAGTGATGGTGGTGCTACTAGCCGTTTTGCTGTTATTGGATCGCGGCTATGAAATGCTGCTGGTGCAAGAATCTCATTTAGAACAGCAAGCCCAGCAGGGCGCGACTAAAACACTGAATCAAATTCAGCAAATTCTCAACGCAAAATTTGCGCAAGGCGATACAGCAGAAGACAGCAGCTATATTTTGCCCTTGTTTGCGGTAGAACCTGAAATTCAAGCGATAGCGATTATTGATGAGCAACAGCGCGTGGTCAGAGCCACGCGCCGCGCTTGGGAAGGTGACTCCGCCGCTGATTATCTGTCCTCAGAAGGTCAAAAAGCCAGCCTGCGAGTGCGCCAAACGCAGCGTACCGAATGGATTTTAGATAAACAAGCGCAACGCATTGACGCTTTCGCGCCGCTCTATTTGCAATCGCCAACCCCCCATTTGCGTCCGCACCCAATAGGCATTTTGTATCTAGCGTATGACCTTGAATATACTAAAAAAATGGCTTGGGCAAAAACGTTTGAATGGCAAACTTGGTTGCATCGCCTGCCGATTTTGCTCCTCAGTGCTTTAGTGGTGTTGCTGTTGCTGAATTACTGGATTGTTATCCCGGTGCGCCGCTTGCAAAACGCAACAGAAAAACTGGCGCGGGGCGAGTTTAATGTCAACCCCGGCTTGCGCGGCAGCGGCGAACTGGCGCGTTTAGCCCATTGCTTCATTTATATGAGCGGTGAGCTACAACACGTCCATGCGCACCTAAAGCGTGAACGTGAACGTGCGCAGCATTATCTGGACATAGCGGGGGTGATATTGATGAGCCTAGACAAGCAAGGCAATATCAGCTTGATTAATCGCAAAGGCTGTGCAGTGCTGGGATTGGCAGAAGCCGACCTGTTGGGCAAAAACTGGTTTACACACTTTATTCCCGCCTCGCAGCAAAACGAAGTGCAAAGCGTGTTTGAACAAATTATCAGTGGTCATCTTGATCCTGTTGAATATTATGAAAATCCGATTATTGATGGACGCGGCGAACAGCGCATTATCGCCTGGCATAACAGCCTATTACAAAATGCGGGCGGGGACGTTATCGGCTTGCTGGCATCCGGCGAAGACATTACCGCACGCCTGCAAACCGAAGCCGCTTTACATGCCAGTGACATGCGTTGGAAATTCGCTTTAGAAGGTGCCGGCGATGGTGTTTGGGATTGGAATATACTGACCAATAAAGTGTTCTATTCGCATCATCTGAAAGCTATGCTGGGTTATGCTGACGAGGACATAGGAAACACCCTAGACGAACGGCAAAAGCGTATCCATCCTGCCGATCTAGCCGCCTGCGATACTGCGTTAAAACAACACTTTGATGCCAAAACCTCTGTTTATATCCATGAATATCGTTTGTTATGCGCGGATGGCAGCTATAAATGGATTTTAGATCGCGGCAAAATCATTGAACGCGATACAGCCGGCAAACCACTACGCATGATTGGCACACATACCGACATCAGCCAGCGCAAAGCAGTGGAAATCGCTTTGCAACGCGCCAGAGAAGAAGCCGACCTTGCTAATCACGCAAAAAGCACCTTTCTCGCCAGCATGAGTCACGAACTGCGCACGCCGATGAATGTTATTTTAGGCTTTGTGCAAATCATGGAACAAGACTTTGCGCTCAGCGAAAAGCAACGTCAGTATCTCGCCAACATCCATCGCAACAGCGATTATTTGTTATCCCTGATTAACGACGTATTAGACCTTGCCAAAATCGAAGCCGAGCGTTTTGAATTAAGCAAGGATTACCTAAACCCAAGAGAATTTTTTAGCCATATCAAAGATATGTTTAGTTTTCGGGCGCAACACAAAGGCTTACATTTTGACTGCCAATTCCCCGCTGAATTTCCTCAACAACTGCGCTGCGATGAAAAACGCTTGCGCCAAATTATTGTCAATTTACTCGGCAACGCCTTAAAATTCACCGAACACGGCAGCGTGACCCTAGCCGTCAGCATACAACAAGAGAGGCTGCACATCATCGTCAGCGACACCGGCGTGGGTATTGCCGAGCAAGACCTCAACATCATCTTTCAACCCTTCCGTCAAAGCGGCAACAAATGGAGCAAAGCCCAAGGTACCGGCTTAGGCTTATCCATTTCACAGCACCTCATCACACTCATGGGCGGCAACATCAAGCTGTCTAGCAAGCTTGGGCAGGGCAGCCGGTTTGAGGTATGCTTACCCATTGACGTGTTAGAGCATTGTCCGCACAACGCCGCACAACAACAGCGCGTAACACACTACCAACGCACGCAAGGCAGTGAACAATTTCAACTGCTGATTGTGGACGATGAAGCGGATAACCGCGCCATGCTACACTCCATGCTGGCTACCTTGGGCTTTGCTGTCAGTGAAGCGGAAGACGGGCAGCAAGCCTTAGATTATGTACAGCAACACGATATTGATCTGCTCTTGACCGATTTGCAAATGCCCGACATGGATGGCATGGAACTCATACGCACTCTACAGAAGCACCCAACACTCAACAAAATACCCATTGTCGTCCTCTCCGCCCACGCCTTCAACGCCGATGCGCAAGCCGCGCTACACGCAGGGGCTGATGCTTTTCTATCTAAGCCATTGATTTTGCAGGAATTAAGAGATGTATTAGGCGACTTATTGGCACTGCAATGGAAAACCGCAACAGCCGCCCCGGCGGCACAGATTGAAGATGAAATTGAAGACGCTGAAGGGCTTTCTCAGCAGGTGCTGCCCGCTGCGGCTTTCAAAGAACTGTCTGAAGCACTCGCTATCGGCGACATTGTTGCGATACAAAAAATCGCCGAGCAGCTTAATCAAACCCACTGCTGTCCGGCATTATCACGACAATTCAAGAAATTGGCAGATGCTTTTGACATAGACGCTTTGCAACGGCTATTAGAAGAAAGCCGTCAAGCCAAGTAGGGCGTTTCAAACCTTCTAGGTTTTGAAAACCTAGAAGGTTTTTCGTTTGAAAACCTAGAAGGTTTTTCGTTTGAAAACCTAGAAGGTTTTTCGTATGTATCGCCAGCAGCCAAGTAGGGCGAGGTTTCTTTTTTGCAGGTCTATCGACTTTTTCAACTCACACAATTAATGGGCTAAGGAATTCAAATTATGCAATGGATAGCGGCGCAAGCAGCGCATATTGGTGGTCGTAGAGAACAACAGGATCGCTGCGCGGTACTTGCCCAGCCTCAACAACACCGCCTGTTTGCCGTGTTAGCCGATGGCATGGGCGGACACAGCGGCGGCGCGTTAGCCGCGCAAGCAGTGATTGACAGCGCGCAACAGCTCTGGTCAGGACATCCCATAGACAATCCCGCTCAGTTCCTGCAAAATTTTTGTCAACAGGCACACCAAGCCATCCAGCAAGTCGGCGCACAACATCAACTCGATCCACATAGCACCTGCACCGCCTTGTACTTAGAAGAACAACAGGCGCATTTTACCCATCTCGGCGACAGCCGCGTTTACCATATACGCAAAGGCGTTGTCGAACAACGCACCCGCGACCATTCTCTGGTGCAAGTGCTGGTAGATTTAGGGCGCATCAGCGAAGCTGACATGGCAACCCATCAAGATCAAAGCTGTTTACTCAAAGGCTTAGGCGGACAAGAAGCACTGGCAGAGATTGAATGCCGGCATACCAAGGCACAGATTGGCGATTTATTGATGCTATGCAGCGATGGTTTTTGGGAACGCATACAGGCAGAAGAAGTGTGGCAACAGGTGGCAAGCCTGCCTGCCTACACGCAAGAACAGTTACAAAAACTCACCCAGCAGCTTGTTGAACAAGCTGCGCAACGCGGCGGCAGCAGCGGCGACAATGTTTCTTTAATCCTGTGTTTATTGAAATAGAACGCTTGTCCAAGCTTATTTTTAGTGCCATGCCCAAAGGATTTCACCCAGTTGATTAAGCTACGCCAACTCCATCTGCAACGCGGTCACAAAATTCTCCTCGAAAACACTGAATTAAGCATTTACCCCGGCTGGAAAGTCGGCATTACCGGCGCGAATGGCAGCGGCAAATCGACCCTGTTTGCCATGCTGCGCGGTTTGCTGCACGCCGATCAGGGCAGCCTTGAAGTCCCCGCACAATGGACAATAGCCCATGTTGCGCAAGAAACCCCCGCCTTAGCGCAAGCCGCGCTCGAATATGTGCTTGATGGCGACGCAGAATTGCGCCAAATTGAGCAGGCTTTGCGTGACGCGCAAGCCCAGCACGAAGGGATGCGCGAAGCCGAACTGCACGCCCATTTAGACCACATCGGCGGCTACACAGCACGGGCGCGAGCCGCGCAACTGCTGCACGGGCTAGGTTTTAGCGAAGCGGAGCAAAACCAATCTGTAGCCGATTTTTCAGGGGGCTGGCGGATGCGCTTAAATCTCGCGCAAGCCCTGATGTGTCGCTCAGATTTATTGTTGTTGGATGAGCCGACCAACCACTTGGATTTAGACGCGCTCTTGTGGTTTGAGCAATGGCTGGCGAGTTACACAGGCACATTGCTGCTAATTTCGCATGATCGTGATTTTCTCGATAACGTAGTCACCCATATTGCCCATTTTGAACAGCAAAACATCAAGCTCTACAGCGGCAATTACGCCGCCTTTGAGCGACAACGCGCCGCACAACTCGCGCTGCAACAAGCCAGTTACACCAAGCAGCAAAAACAAATCGCACATTTACAACAATTTGTTGATCGTTTTCGCGCCAAAGCGAGCAAAGCCAAGCAAGCGCAAAGCCGCTTAAAAGCCTTAGAAAACATGGAAGTGATCAGCGCGGCACATGTCGATTCGCCGTTTTCTTTCAGCTTCGCGCCGCCACAGTCCTGCCCTAACCCCTTGTTAAACTTAGATGATGTCACTATCGGCTACGGTCATAAAGCCATTTTACAGCATATTCAGTTAAGCATAGTGCCGGGCATGAGGATTGGTTTGCTAGGCGCGAATGGTGCGGGTAAATCGACTTTAATCAAAGTGTTAGCCGGCGATTTAGCCGCTTTACAAGGCGAAGTGAAAAGCGCGCAAGGCTTGCAAATTGGCTATTTTGCGCAGCACCAATTAGAGCAATTACACCCTGAATCCTCGCCGCTAGAACACCTGCAACGCCTAGACAAACGAGCCAGCGAGCAAAGTTTGCGCGATTTTCTCGGCGGTTTTGATTTTGCCGGCGAGCGGGCTGTAGAAAAAGTCGCGCCCTTTTCCGGCGGCGAAAAAGCCCGTTTAGCATTGGCATTATTAGTCTATCAAAAGCCCAATTTATTACTCCTGGATGAGCCAACCAACCATTTGGATTTAAATATGCGTCACGCGCTGAATCTAGCTTTGCAAGATTATCAGGGCGCGTTGCTGGTGATCTCGCATGATCGGCATTTGCTACGCTCCACCACTGATCAATTAGTGCTGGTCGCCGAAGGGCAAGTGAAGCCGTTTGACGGCGATTTGGATGCCTATCGAGATTGGCTACTCAAGCCATCAAGCAAACCATCCGCGGTCCCCGCCCAAGCTCATGCAGAACAACGCAAGCAGCAAAAACAGCAGGATCGCGCACAAAAACGCCAGTTAGAAAATAAAGTGAAAAAACTAGAACAACAGATGGCAACGCTCAATATTGAAAAAGCAAAATTAGAAACGATTTTGGCTGATCCCGCACTGTATGCCCATCGAGAAAAATTACAAACAGTCGCGCAGCAACAACAAGACATCATGGCGCGATTAAATGAGATAGAAGAACAATGGCTAGAAGCGCATGAGTTGTTAGAAGAATTTTGCTAGCCTCAAGCTCAAGGGCAGGTTTGTCATCTGCGGTTCCGCACCGACATGCCTCTCGCACCAGCCGCAAAAAAAACATGTTCAAAACTGCTGATAAATGATACAATTTGTCACAAAGCAGTTAGAAATGAGCAACGGAATACGGAATACGGAATACGGAATACGGAATACGGAATACGGAATACGGAATAATGCCAAAACCTTGTTTAAGCCTTTATAATTTAAGTGTTTTTTTACTCGCTTAAGCAGGTTAGCTTGAATAATGCATGTCTCGGCTGACGTGCAGCAACTCAGTTTGCACTTCACTCTATGTAAAAACTTAAAGGGATTTTTTATGTCAAGCGTTTTTAGCGCGGAACTTAAACAGCAGTTTAATCTGAAAGCCAAAGAACTTAACATTTTGCCTATTAAGGTAACGCCGCATTATGAGAAACTGATACAAGAAGAATATCAAGCCCTTGGCAAACAAGGCGGTCCCTTATATCGAGTCGTCTATCCTTCTCAAGATCGCTTAGATGTGCAAACTGACCATGAAGTCCCCGATTTTGTTGAAGACCAAAGCAACATGCCGGAAGGTTTGTCCAACGTCTTAATTCATAAATACACACAACGTGCCTTATTTCTAGTCACTGATAGATGCGTGGGGCATTGCATGTATTGTTTTCGTCAGGATGTACTCACCGATATTCATGGCAATCCTTTACCGCCTTTAGAAGATAGAATTGAGCGTACCATCCAATATTTAGCAAAAAATCCTACTATTACGGAATTAATTTTGTCCGGTGGCGATCCGCTCAATATTCCCTTTCAAAAACTGGCGTATTTATTCGAACAACTCAGTGAAAAAACCGCTATTACAGATATTCGTGTACATACCCGCAATCTTGTTTTTGCGCCTCAAGTAGTGACCGAGCAAGTCGCTCAGTTGCTGGGTCAATATCGCGCCCGTATTTATATTCATGTGGTTCATCCTTATGAAATAGAAGAAAAAATGATTGACGTGGTAAAGCGTCTGCAAAATGCGGGCGCGCGTACTTATAGCCAATTTCCAATTCTGCGCGGCATTAACGACCATGTACAAGTCTTAGAACAACTGTTGCGTAAACTGGATGATCTCAGAGCCAATCCTATTAATCTGTTTATCCCTGATCCGATTAATTATTCTGCGACCTTTCGTGTTCCTATGAAACGCTTGCTGAGTTTAATGGATCACTTGTATTGGAGTACCGGTTCTTGGTGCAATGGTGTGCGCTTAGTATTAGATACACCGATTGGCAAAGTACGCCGCGAAGACATTGCTGCTTGGGATGAAAGCAAAGGGGAAATCATCTTTAAGCGTGAAGGCAAAGAAGTCATTTACCATGATTTTCCAGCCGAGCTTGATGAAGCCGGGCAATTAGATACCCTGCTATGGAAAGCTAAAGCTTAAGCGGTATCGTTTTTGTCGCTTTTATTGAATGCCTTATCTAATGAATCTCTCTCATTTGTCAGCGCGTGATAAAAATGCAGTTGATACGCATCCGGGTATTGAATTTTTAATTGAATATTATACGGCGTTTTTAGCTAAAACTGATAAACTAGATATACAACAGTGTACAACCGATGAATTACGCAACCAAGCGGCTGAAGCGTCTGCATTGCGTAAATTGTTGTTGGACTATATTGAGGAAGGTTATACTAAGCTGACCACGCAGTTGCAAGACAATACAAATGCGTTGGAACGCCTACAAGCATTCTTAGAAGCGGCACTGGCAAAACTAGGCACAGCAACAGAACAAGCACTGTTCTATCTTTCGCCTGAAACATTTGATTTTTCAAACATTCAGCGCACTGAGTTTATCCCCGGCGACAGCTTTGAACTGCATGACTATCTCCAGCATTTATCTAAGCAATCAGAGCAATCTGTTGATATTACAAGTTGCTTTGATAATCTTCAAGAAATGCAAGCTTGGCAGAGAAAAACTGCAATAGCCATGCAGGAATTGCTCAATTTTTTAGCCTGGATTGTTACTTATCAAAAACAGCAACCTGAGCGTGTACCCGTAGCCTTGCTGCGAGATACATTATTAATTTATTTTGGCTTGCATTGGTTGCATGAAGCGCGGCAAATTCCTAAAGCGCCAGTGCCTTTGTTTTTAAGTCGTAAATTCATTTCAGCCCTGTCTAATAGTGAAAAAACTTACTTTACCTTAGTCAGTTTTACGCTATATAAAATTTTGTTAGAAACCAAACCTTGTGATTTATCGACTTTGCGTCAGAAATTTGTGCAACAGGCAAGCATACACACTGATATTTCTTCTGTTTTTAGACACAGCAGCCAAGAATACTTAGAAAGTTTACAATTAGATGCGCCACCCTTATTATTAGAAACAGGATTAAATGGTACTTTTCCGTTGTGGGTATTAACGCTGACTCGTAATCAAGGTGATTTTTTGCTTTATACAACTGCTCCTTGGTTATATAATATTTACCAAGATATTATTTTTAGAAAAAATTATAATTATTTGCGTGATTTAGAAACCATTGTTATACACGATCAGTTGTTTCAATTTGATACTTACCAAACTGGGCGGGTCAGCATTCGGGAAAACCGTCAAACCGCTATACGTCAATTGGCTTTATATGAACTCAATACCTTTCGATGTTTATTTAATCAACAATTTTTATCTAAGCAATAAAGAATTAATACTACTCTCAAACCTGTCAGGTTTTCCGAACGTTTCGGGAGTTATTTAATTTCCATCTCTGAGCAGGATTTAATGACTTATGCAGCAAGCACTGTGGGATACCAATACAAGTTATACGCGGATTAAATTATGTGAATTTGAATTTTTAGAAGCGGCTTACGAAGCGTCTTTTATTGGTGCGGATTTTTTGGGTTTTCATATTTTTGCTTTTCAAGATCATCTGGTTAAAGCGCGAAAATTTGCTGAAATATTTAACTATCTGCCATCACATATTAATAAAACATTATTAACTAATCTTACACAAGAGACATTATTTGAAGTATTGTCTATTATCCAAGTTGATTCTATTCAACTTTATACGCAAGCAAGCCATGAAGAAATCGCAGCTATTCGAGAAAAAACCCAGAATAATACCAAGATTATTAAATTAATGTCTGATAAAAGTGAAGAAAACAATCTGGATGATGCAGCTTTTATTCGTTATTACGATGATGTCGTAGATGCTTTTTTATTGGATAGTGCTTGGATCGGTGGTACAGGTGTGACCGGTGATTGGGAACATGCCGCTCAGATTGTTAAGCAATGCCGCTCACCGGTCTTTCTTGCTGGCGGCTTGACTGCCGATAATGTTCATCAAGCAATTGCTAAGGTGCGTCCTTTTGGCGTTGATGTTGAAAATGGCGTGAGTGATCGCTTGCCTAATGGTGTGCGGCTTAAAAACATGATGAAGTGTCGTTTGTTTGTGGAAAAAGTCAAACAAGCTGATGCCTTGTATTAAAAGAAAACTTGAATTTTAGGAACTATTCTAATGGCTATATTAAATGCAGCGGTACACGAAGCAAATGCAGAAGGGCGTTTGGCTTTAATGCTGTACGCTATTCCAAACTATCCGAATCCCGATACCTATCAAGACATCTTGTCTATTCTCAATACCCATCCGGCGATTAGCATTATTGAAACCACGTTTCCAGTGACCTCGGGTTTTTCTAAAATGGCAAATGCCACCATTCAAGCCGCCCATCAACAAGCGGCTCAATTTGGCACAGGTTTGCCTTATTTAGAGACTTTGCACGGTTTTCAAAAGCCGAGTATTTCGGTGTTATATCGAGAAACTTTTGAAACCATTGGCTATGACACTGTGCTGCAAGCCATGCAGGGTAAAATTGACGGTTTCTTATTTGAATGGCTGATTCCTGAAGTGGAAAATTATGCCTATTCTTATGACCGCTACGGTATTGAATTGGTGCAATGTGTTGTACATAAAATGCCCGAAGAAAAAGTAGCACGGGCATTATCTTTAGCCATTGAAGAACCCATTGTCTATTTGGTGGCTGCCACTATGACCGGCGGCGAAATGTTTAGCCAAGAAGAGTTGCGCAGTTGTGCTGACAGTATTCGGTTGCATCGCCCTAAAGCAAAAACCTTTGCTGGCTTTGGGATTCGCGGCGCGCAGGATATTGATTCGGTTGCCTCTATTGAGGGCGTTGATGGCATTATTATTGGCACGGCTTTTATCGAAAAAATGCAGCAAGGGGCGCAGGCTGTGGCAGACTTTTTGGATGAAATAATGCCAGCTTTGGCAAGACGTTAAAGGGTTTTAGGTATGCTTCCATCAGGTGATTTGGCGAGTGCGTTTGCTGCGCAAGTACAGCGCGATCCGCAAGCATTGGCAGCGATTCATTACACGCAGTCATTGACTTATCAGGACTTAAATCAACGCGCTGAGGTGCTTGCGCAACGGCTTTTGCAACGGGGACTAGACAGCGGGCAGTTGGTTGGCTTAAGTATCGCGCCATCGCTGGACATGCTGGTGGCGATGCTGGGTATCCTTAAGGCAGGCGGCGTGGTAGTGCCTTTAGACCCGCAATATCCGCTGGAACGTCTGCATTTTTTAATCACCGATAGCCAATTAAAAGGGATTGTCAGTTTAACTCACGCCAGTGCGCATTTGCAGGCGCAACCTGCCAAGTTAATTTATCTGGATCAGATAGATACGCTATCGCAGTCGCATGTACTGCCGACTATCGCGCCACATCATCTGGCTTTTTGCTTATATACATCAGGGTCTAGCGGTCGTCCCAAAGGCGTGCTGCTCGAACACCAAGCACTCACGCGGCATTGTTTATCAATGCAGAGTTGGTATGCGTATCAGCCTGAAGATCGTGGCTTGTTGTTCGCTTCACTTAATTATGTCGCGGCGTTAGAGCAGGTGTTTATGCCTTTGCTCAGTGGGGCTTGTTTGGTAATTCGTGAACAAGCGGTGTGGACTGCCGCTGAATTTCCACAAAAAATCCGCGATTATGGCGTTACTGTGGCTGATTTGCCACCTAATTATCTGCATAGCTTGTTGGAGAGTTGGGCGGCGCAGACCGACTTGAGTGCCGACTTTCCGCTGCGTTTGCTGATTGTGGGGGGGGAAGAATTGCGCCCCAGTACGGTGCGCTTGTGGCAACGCAGTGGGTTAAACAAGCTGCGCTTGCTCAATGCCTACGGCATGACGGAAACGCCCGTCACCGCCCTGTTGTTTGATGTGCCGCTGAGCGGCGATTTTGATCGTGTGCCGATTGGACGGGCAGTGCAGCATTGGCAAGTGTATTTGCTCAATGATGCCTTGCAACAGGTGGCATTGGGTGAGATTGGCGAAATTTGTATTGGCGGCGCGGGGTTGGCGCGTGCTTATCTCAATCAGCCGGCTTTAAGTGCTGAAAAATTTATCAGCAACCCGTTTGCTTCTGGGCGTTTGTATCGCACCGGCGATCTAGGCTGTCAGTTAGCCGATGGCACAATCCAATATTTGGGACGCAAAGATCATCAAGTTCAAATTCGCGGTTTTCGCCTTGAATTGGGCGAAATTGAAACCCTGCTGCACCAACATCCGCAACTTGAAACCGCCGCTTTGGTCGCTGTGGGTGAAGGCAGCGATAAACGCCTGATCGCCTATTGTGTCCCTAATGCCTCGCAAGCGATGCCGCCGGCCCAATTCAAACAAGCGTTGCGTGACTATTTGCAGGCGCGTTTACCGGCGCAGATGCTGCCCGATAGCTGGGTGTTATTGCAATCTATGCTGTTGACACCGAATGGTAAAGTCAATCGACCCGCACTTGCGGCGTTGGGGCGCGGCAAGCCCGACGGCAGTTTTCGCGTGCAGTTGTCTGAATACGGCTCACCCGATAAGCTGGCATTGATGCCTAGCGCCGCCATTCCCCCGCAGGCGGATGAGGTGCAACTCGACACCCGCGCCGCCAGCTTAAATTTTCGTGACGCGCTGAATGCTTACGGCATGTTACAAGATTATAACCGTGAGCATTTAGGCATTGATAACGCGGCTGAAGTTGCCTTTGGTTACGAATGTGCTGGCGTGGTGACGGCGGTTGGCGATGCGGTGTCTGAGATCAAGGTCGGTGATGCGGTACTGGCTTACACACTGGGTAGCCTCGCCAGCGTTGTCACGGTAAATGCTCGCCAAGTTGCGTTAAAGCCAGAGGCTTTGAGTTTTGCCGAAGCCGCGACCATTCCTACGGTGTTTTTAAGCGTCTATTACGGTCTCAAAGAATTGGCGAACATCAGTGCCAAAGATACGGTCTTAATTCACTCAGCCGCCGGCGGCGTGGGCTTGGCAGCCGTGCAACTTGCGCAAGCAGTGGGGGCGAATATTATTGCCACCGCAAGCCCAAGTAAATGGGATTTTCTTAAAGCCCAAGGCATTAAAACCATTTTTAATTCGCGTACTCTGGATTTTGCGCGGCAGATGACAGCAGCAGGTATGCAGGCGGATATTGTCATTAACAGCCTCAGTAATGACTTTATTGACAAAAGTTTTGCCGTCCTGGCAACGCATGGACGTTTTATAGAACTGGGTAAAATTAACATCTGGACACACGAAAAAGTCGCCCAGCAGCGCCCCGATGTGGCTTATTACCCCTTTGATTTGGGCGATATTATTGCGCAATCGCCCGCGTTAGTGGCGCGCCTAATGGATGACGTTTTAGCGGATTTTGCAGCCGGACGCTTGACGCCTCTGCCGCTTAAAACTTTTCCGATCACGCAGGTGGCAGAGGCTTTTCGTTATTTGTCGCAAGCGCGTCATATCGGTAAAGTGGTGCTGTCATTTGAGGACTCAGTCGAATCAGCCGCAGAAATAATAGAGGACGCGGCGGACGCGCCAACATGTATGCCGCAAACCGCAACAGAACATAGATTGCACGAACTCTGGTGCAAAATTTTGGGATGCAAGCGATGCGACACGCGGCACAGTTTTTTTGCATTGGGTGGTAATTCGCTGTTAGCCCTAGAACTGAGCGGACGCATGAATAACGCTTTCGGTGTCAATATCCCGTTACAACACTTGCTCGAATACAACACCATCGAACAGCTTGGGCAGCAAATTGACACGCGCTTATCGCTACAGCAAAACGCGGCAAGCCTGTTTGCTGATGAAGAAGAGTATGAAGAAGGGGTTTTGTAGCTTCATCTCGTTCCCAAGTGTTACTTGCGAGGGGCTGACTGTAAAGCTCAGCCAAAACGCCGCCCACGGCGACGGGGCTAAGTCTTGCGATTAGCCGCTCCCAAGCCTTGACATCACAGTGACGAATGGACGGAATAAACACATGTCGTTAGAAGCCTTTGGTCTCGAATTTCATCATTTTGGTCTTGCCGTGCGCTCTGCCGATCCCGCCTTTGCCTTTCTCAACGCGCTCGGCTATCAGCAGGGGCAGACGGTGTTTGATCCCTTGCAGGGGGTGAATCTGGCTATGTGTAGCCATCATACCATGCCCGATGTCGAAGTGATTTGGTCGGCGGGCAAACCCTCACCCATTGATACCCTGCTCAAACGCAATGAAAATCTGCTTTATCATCTGTGCTATACCACGCCCGATGCCGCCGCTTCGATTGCGCAAATGCGGGCAGCAGGTTTCGCAATCATGCCTACCACAGAAGCCCGCGCCGCCATTCTTTTTGGGGGTACGGAAGTGTCTTTTTATTACGTGGATGGTTTTGGTTTAATTGAACTAATTCACGGGCAGCCGTCCCACCTCAACTAAACATTCCCGTTATGAATACTGATTTATATGCTGATTTGGCTTGGTTGCCACGTCCACCTGATGATTTTGCTAAACAATGTAAAAATCTCTTTAAGCAAGCTGACAATCTGGGCTTGCGTGTACGCGCCTTAGCCAGTTATGGATTGGATGAAAATGCCTTACATAAATTGGCAAAAGTCATTGATCAGGCAGTGCGAGAAAAACGCGATCTGACTCCGCTGATTCCTTTCAAGTTAGGCATTATAAGCAACGCCACCACGCATTTTTTAGTTGCCGCGTTGACCGCAACAGCAGCGCGTCACGGGTTTGCCTTGCAATGTATTGAAGCCGAATTTGGGCAGACTATGCAAGTGGCAATGGATGCGCACTCGGTGATTAATCAAGCCCAAGTCGATGCCGTGTTGCTGGCTATTGACCATCGCGGTCTGCCTTTGCAACTCAGCCCGGGTGACCAAGCCGCCCACGATGCAACGGTTGCCGCTTGCGTGGACTACATTCGCCAGATGCGAGAGGCTTTGCATCAACAGGGTGTGGGCTTTTGTATTGTGCAAACCATTCCGCGTCCGGCTGAATCGTTGACCGGCAGTTTTGAACTCGCTTTGCCCGGCACGGCGCGTAGTCTGATTAATGATATTGATACCGCGCTGGCAAAACAGCTTAAAGACACCGGCGATCTGTTGTTAGATGTCGCAGGTTTGGCAGAAACCGTAGGACTGGGCGCTTGGCATGATCCTTCTTATTGGCACATGGCGAAACTGCCTTTTTCAAGTCACTATATCCCGTTATACGCCGATCATCTGTGTCGCAGCATAGCCGCGCAGCGTGGCAAAAGTCGGCGCTGCTTGATATTAGATTTGGATAACACCGTGTGGGGCGGCATCATCGGTGACGATGGCATTGAGGGTATCATTATTGGACAAGGCGACCCGGTTGGCGAGGCGCATTTTGATGTGCAGCAAACGGCTTTGTCTTTGCGGGAACGTGGCGTAGTGCTGGCGGTGTCTTCAAAAAACCATGAAGCGCTCGCCCGCACGCCATTCCAAGAGCATCCCGATATGTTGCTAAAAGAAGAACATATCGCCGTATTTCAGGCAAACTGGGAAGATAAAGCAAGCAATATTGCGGCTATTGCAAAAACTTTATCACTGGGCTTAGATGCTATGGTCTTTCTGGATGACAATCCGCTTGAGCGCGATTGGGTGCGACAAATGCTGCCGCAAGTCGCCGTCCCTGAAGTGCCGGACAATCCCGCGCTCTACACGCGCTATCTGCTGGCAGCCGGCTATTTTGAATCGATAGCTTTTTCCGCAGAAGATGCCCAACGCGCCCAGTTTTATCAAGACAATGCCGAGCGCGTTGCATTACAGGAAAAAGTTGGCGATTTAGACGCTTACCTGGTTTCGCTGAAGATGAAAATTGATTTTCAGCCGTTTAGTGACAGTGGGCGAGGGCGTGTTGTGCAATTAATCAACAAATCTAACCAATACAATCTCACCACGCGGCGTTATTGCGAAGAAAACATCAAAGCCATGCAGCAGTCAAGTCAACACTTCAGCTTGCAAGTGCGCTTGACGGATATTTTTGGCGATAACGGCATTATCAGCGTCATTATCTGCGAGCAAAAGGCTAACGATTGGCTGATTGATACTTGGCTGATGAGTTGCCGCGTGCTAGGGCGCAAAGTCGAACATGCGGTGTTGCAAGAACTGCTACGGGAGGCACGGCTACGCGGTATTGCACGTCTTATCGGCAGCTACATTCCAACGCCACGCAATCAATTAGTGGTTGATCATTATGCCAAGCTGGGTTTTAGCAAACTGGACGATACGCCCGAAGGCGGCAGCACTTGGCTGCTGGAAGTAGCGCAGGCTGCGGATATTTTTGTTCCTATTGGGCGCGGCTGACCTGGGGGCGGCTGACCTGGGAGCGGCTAATCTCCAGATTAGCCTCGCCGCCGTAGGCGGCGTTTTGGCTGACTTGGAAGTCAGCCACTCCCAGCTAGCCACTCCCAGATTAGCCACCCCCACTAACACAAACAAGGTTTTTATATGTTCACTATTGAAACATTTCTTCTTGCACTACAACAGCAAGGTATTCATTTGCGTTTAGACGCGCAGCAACAACTCAGTTACAAAGCTAAGCGTGGGGCTTTAACGGCTGACTTAAAACAGCAAATTCAACAACATAAAGCGGACATTGTCGCCTTTTTACAGACCCCGCAACAGTCGCCGTCAGCACCGCAGCACATTGTCGCCGACCCGCAAGCCCGTTTCCAGCCGTTTCCCCTAACCGACATCCAAGAAGCCTATTGGTTAGGACGTGGCGATATGTTCGTTCTGCACACGCCCAGTCACTATTACGAAGAATTTGCCGGACATGACTTAGACGTACAACGTCTTGAACAGGCTTGGTGGCAGTTGGTAGAACGGCACGACATGTTACGCGCTGTGATATTGAGTAGCGGAATGCAGCAAATTCTGGCTAATATCCAAGCTACGCCGCTGCCTTGTTACGATCTGCGTCATGCCGATGCTGACCACATAGAACAGCATTTACAGCAATTGCGCCACGAATTATTTATCACTCCGTTTCAAGCTGAACAATTTCCTTTGTTTAAGGTGTGTTTTACGCGCTTGCCTAATGCTGAAGTACGCATTCATTTTAGTGTGGATATGCTGATTGTCGATTGGGGCAGCTATAAAATCCTTATGCGCGAATGGGCGGCGCTTTACTATCATCCGCAACGGGCGTTGCCTCGTTTGCATATTTCTTTTCGTGATTATGTGCTAGGAGCGGTTAAGCCTGAGCTTAACCCCGCCGCCGTAGATGACCTGGTAGCGGCTAATCTCCAGATTAGCCCCACCGCCGTAGGCGACCTGGGAGCGGCTAATCTCCAGATTAGCCCCGCCGCCGTAGGCGGCGTTTTGGCTGACTTGGAAGTCAGCCACTCCCAGCAAAGCCACTCCCAGCAAAGCCACTCCCAGCAAAGCCACTCCCAGCAAAGCCAAGCCGAAAACTACTGGCGACAACGTCTAGCCGACATCCCCCCCGCGCCTGAACTGCCCCTCGCCATAGACCCCGCCAGTTTGGACAAACCGATATTCAGCCGCCGTCAGCAAACCCTAGCCGCGAGCGACTGGGAAAAGCTCAAACAAGCCGCGACACAACAGAATCTCAGTCCAACCGGCGTGTTGCTTACGCTGTTTGCTGAAATATTAACGACTTGGAGCAAACACGCTTACTTTACCATCAACTTGACCTTGTTTAACCGCCTGCCGGTGAGCGACAGCCGCAACCCCACAGAGCTTATTGGCGAGCAGCCCATCGTGGGCGATTTCACCAGCTTAACCCTGTTGACTGTCGATAACCGCGCCATGCAAGACACGCTGGCACAACGGGCGAATCGCCTACAGAAACAACTTTGGCAAGACTTGCAACATCGCACCTTCAGCGGAGTGCGGGTATTGCGCGAAATCAACGCACTCGCCACTCAGCAGGGCGGGCATACACACAACAAAACCACGCAGATGCCTATTGTGTTTACCAGCGGGCTGGGTATCGCCGATGCGGGTAGCGATGCTCTGGGAACATCCGTACACGGCTTCAGCCAAACCCCGCAAGTGTGGTTAGATTGCCAAGTTGAAGAACGGCAAGGCGAACTATGGGTGATGTGGGATTTACTCGAAGCCCTGTTCCCTGATGGCATGATAGAAGCCATGTTCAACAGCTTTATGACGCTTTTACAGCAACTCGCCCATCAGCCACAGCTTTGGCAGACATCCAGCCTAGACCTGCTCCCCGCAGCACAACGCCAACAACGCGCTGCTATCAACCAGACTCAAGCCGCCTTGCCGACTGAGTTGCTGCATACGCCTTTTGTCCGCATGGCGCAAACGCATCCTGAGCGGATAGCTATTCTGTCTGAAACGCGCACATTAACTTATCGGCAACTCTACGCCGAAGCCATGCAAGTCGCGCACTGGCTGGATCAACAGGGCGTACAGGTCAACCAGCTTGTGCCGATAGTGATGGAAAAAGGCTGGGAACAAGTGGTTGGGGTGCTGGGCGTGTTATTGGCAGGCGCGCCTTATGTGCCGATTGATGCCGATTTACCCGCCGAGCGACAAGCCTATTTATTAGCCCAAACGGATGCGCGCTGGATTCTCACGCAAGCCAATAAATCATCACAGCTTGCGCACCACCCAGGCGTTCAGGTGTATGTTGTGAGCGCGATGGCGGAGGATGCCAAGCCCGCAGAAGAGATTGCCACGCCGCGCCAAAGCCTGACGGATTTAGCCTACGTCATTTATACCTCTGGTTCGACCGGTCAGCCCAAAGGGGTTGTCATCGATCACCGTGGTGCGATGAACACCATTGAAGACATTAATCAGCGTTTTCAGGTGACAGCGGCGGATCGGGTGTTGGCGTTATCCGCCCTCAACTTTGATTTATCCGTGTACGACATTTTTGGGGTGCTGTCCGTTGGCGGAGCATTGGTCATACCTAATCCACAAGGGCGGCGCGATCCTTCGCATTGGACAAGCCTAATGGGACGACATGGCGTCACCCTGTGGAATAGCGTTCCCGCGTTGATGCAAATGTTGGTCGAATACCAATCAGGGGAAATATTGCGCGTCCCGTTACGGCTTGTCATGCTGAGTGGCGATTGGATACCGCTAGACCTACCGCAACGCATTCGACACACCTTCCCACAAGCACAGCCGATCAGCTTAGGCGGCGCGACAGAAGCTTCTATCTGGTCGATTTATTATCCGATTACGCAAGTAGAGCCGCACTGGAAAAGCATTCCCTACGGCATTCCTTTGCGCAACCAGACTTTTCGGGTGTTAAATGAACGCTTTGAAGACTGCCCGGTATGGGTAGCCGGACGCTTGTGCATCGGTGGCATTGGTTTGGCGCGGGAGTATTGGCGCGATGCCGAGAAAACCCGTCAGCAATTCTTTAACCATCCGCGCAGCGGCGAGCGTTTGTATGATACGGGTGATTTAGGTCGTTATTTGCCGGATGGCACGATTGAATTTTTAGGACGCGAAGATTCTCAAGTCAAAATTCGTGGCTATCGCATAGAACTGGGCGAAATTGAAAGCCATTTACTGAAACATTCGCAGGTGCAGCAATGCGTTGTATCCGTAGTCGGCGAAAATCGCCATGACCAACAGCTTGTTGCATATATAGTGGCTGACCTGGGCGTGGCTGACCTGGGAGTGGCTGACTTCCAAGTCAGCCAAAACGCCGCCGTTGGCGGCGCGGCTAATCTGGAGATTAGCCACTCCCAAGCCGCCGTTGGCGGCGCGGCTAAGCTGGAGCTTAGCCACTCCCAGCAAGGCGTGCTAACAGACCCCACAGAACGCCTACAATTTCGCCTACAACAACCCGCGCTACGACAATTTCCAAACAGCGGAGAAGAAATATCCCTGCCCGCGCTGGACATAGAAGACAGCCATTACCTGCGCCGCCAAAGTTTCCGCAAATATACAGAAGACGCGGTAGAACTCAGCCAAATAGCGCAACTATTGGCGCATTTACAAGCCCGGCATTACCCGCAAGCGGTCTTGCCTAAATATCGCTACGCATCGGCGGGCAGCCTCTATCCGCTGCAAACTTACCTATATATCAAACCTGAACGAGTCACTGGACTGGCTGCCGGCACATACTACTATCACCCGCAACATCACCGCTTACGCCTCATATCAGGCAACACCCCTATACAGGTTAATCACTATGATGGGATTAATCAGGTCATTTACGAACAAGCCGCGTTTGCCCTGTTTCTAGTCGCCGAATATCAAGCCATCACCCCACTCTATGGGCAAGCATCACGCGACTTCTGCTTACTCGAAGCGGGATACATGAGTCAGTTGTTGATGATGGAAGCGGCAGATTATGCCATCGGTTTATGCCCAATAGGTGGGATGAATGTGACGCCTTTACGCGATGCTTTCGCTTTAAGCGACAGTCAAGAAATGCTGCACAGCTTCTTAGGCGGCGCCATCAGCCCTGCGCAAATGCAACGGATAAGCCAAGCTGCACCGCAAATCGCGCCGCTGGAAACCCGCTTAAAACACTATTTGGAGAAACAACTGCCGAGCTACATGGTGCCTAATATCTATATGACATTAGACCGCTTACCGCTGACAGCGAATGGCAAAATTGATCGCAAAGCCTTACCGCAGCCGGACTTTAGCGAGACCGCATCGGTCGGTGAAAAAGTCTTACCCAGTAATGAGTTAGAACGGCAGTTGCTGGATTTAGTTAAGCACAACTTTAAGCTGGAGCAACTCGGCGTAACCGATAACTTTGCCGATTTTGGCACGGATTCTTTAGATATAGTGGCGTTATACAATGCCATTCGTTTACAGATGAAACTGGACGTGACCATTGCTGATGTATTCAATCATCCCACTGTGCGCAGCCTTGCGGCTAAACTGGGAGAGGCTAACCTGGGAGTGGCTAATCTCCAGATTAGCCCCGCCGCCGTAGGCGGCGTTTTGGCTGACTTGGAAGTCAGCCACTCCCAGATTAGCCCCGCCGCCA
>CAZOSP010000028.1:0-34215 GCA_964582525.1 uncultured Thiomargarita sp.
AAATGTGTGAATGGGTTGTTGAGTAAAACACTCGGGGTGTGGCGGGAATTGCTGAACCTGTCAAGTTAAACAACGGACTTCTGAACGCTCACTCTCATGGCACCTTGCCCGGCATGAATAAACACACTTCTACTCATCAAGATATGTTTTCAGAAATCCAAATTTTGCGAGAAAAACTGGCAACGATTGTTCAAGACCGAGCCGATTTGCAGATGGTGCTTGATATTGTCACTGATCATGCGGATAGCACTTCTAGTGAATTACTAGAAAAACTACGCCAGTTCAATCAACAACTGACCGGTTTGCAACAAGAAAAAGCAGATTTAGAAATTTCTTTAGAAACCATTATGCAGCATGCTGATGTATTTGAGCGTGAATTGTTGGTGACTAAGAAATTATTAGAATTTGAAGTTTCTAAACGTACCCGCGAACTAGAAGCAAAAAATGCACAACTAGAACAAGAAATTCAAGAACGCAAACGTGTCGAAAGCGAATTGCGCTTGAGTGCCAGTGTATTTGCCGCCAGCAACGAAGCTATTATCATCACCAATAGTCATGCGCGTATTGTGCGCGTCAATAACGCATTCACCGCTTTGACGGGCTACACCGAAGCTGAAAGTCTCGACAAAGACTTGCATTTCATCAAATCCGGGCGGCACGATGCAGGATTTTTTCGTGATATGTGGGAAGCCCTAAAAGTCGTTGGCTACTGGAGCGGGGAAATCTGGAATCGACGCAAAAGTGAAGATATTTTTCCTGGCTGGCTAAGCGTCAGCGCGGTAAAAAACGAACAAGAAGAAGTTATTCACTACATCGCCATCCTTACCGACAATACCCACCAAAAACGCTCCGAACAACGTATCTACCAACTCTGCCACTACGACGCGCTGACCCATCTACCCAACCGCGCCTTATTTCAAGAACGCCTACAACAAGCTCTCCGCCGCGCAACCCGTAATGATCGCTGGATGGGCTTATTATTCATTGACTTAGACAACTTCAAAGCGATTAACGATGCGTTTGGTCATGTGGTGGGGGACAAGCTCTTACACGACACCGCACAACGTCTGATGGCATGTCTCAATGGCGACAGCGACATGATTGCGCGGCTCAGTGGCGACGAATTTACCTTGCTGCTGGCGGACTGCCCACCGAACGAGAATGCCCTGCAATCTGCCAGCGACATGGCAAACCGCGTACTAGAAAACCTCAAACAGCCGTTTTTACTAGAAGACAGCGAACTGTTTGTGAGTGCCAGCATTGGCATCGCGCTTTATCCACAAGATGGTCAAAGTGTCGCGGAGCTTCTAAAAAACGCTGAAGCGGCGGGCTACGATGCGAAAAAACGCGGTCGCCATCATTATCAGTTTTTTACCCACGCGATGAACAGTGCCGCACACAAGCGTTTGACTTTACAAAACAGCTTGCGCCGCGCCCTAGAGCGCGAAGAACTCAGCTTGCATTATCAACCGCAATGGGACACCTTCACCCAGCAAATTGTCGGCGTTGAAGCCCTGCTACGCTGGAAACATCCCAAGCTAGGTGCCATTTCGCCGGGTGAGTTTATCCCTTTAGCCGAAGACTGCGGCTTGATTTTGCCCATTTCAGAATGGGTACTTCACACCGCCTGCCGGCAGAACAAAGCCTGGCAGGAGCGCGGATTTCGTCCAATAAAAATGGCAATAAATTTATCCGCACAGCAATTTTATCAGGGCGGGCTATTGCAATGGATAGAAAAAGCCTTGCAAGACAGTGACTTAAATGCGTCTTGGCTAGAATTGGAAATCACCGAAACAGCGGCGATGAGTTATGCCGAAAAAACCGTCAACATGCTGCATGATTTGAAAAAATTAGGCGTTAGTCTAGCTATTGACGATTTTGGTACGGGTTACTCTTCTTTAAGCTATTTGAAACAATTTGCCATTGATATTCTGAAAATCGACGCTTCTTTTGTTGCGGATATTCATTCCAGCAATGGCGCGGCTCTGGTGTCTGCCATCATCAACATGGCGCACCATCTCAATCTTCAAGTGGTCGCCGAAGGCATTGAAAATTCACAGCAACTTGCCTTCTTGCTAGAACAGCAATGCGATTTTGTGCAAGGTTTTTTGTTTCACCACCCCGTTCCCGCCGATACCATGACAGCTTTGCTGCAAGCGCATCAGGGCTAGTCATCACGGCTTTCTTATAAAAATTTAAACCGCTTGAGCATTGCCTCAAACGTGTCTGTACAGTCAATCCAGCTATCAATAGCCTCCTGAAAATTTTTGATTCCCGATTTGCGCAATATATGCGTGGCTAAACTGCGCAGCGTACCCATCATTTGAGCTTGATTTTCAGATTTTATTCTGATGTCGTCTTCTTTCAGGGTAACGTCACGAATCCAATGTTCGGATTTAACGCCCCCATGTTTTCTGATAGCACGGGATAATTCTTCTGTTGAATCAGTATCTTCAGTCGTCTTATTCGTTATGATGAACGATCGTTCTCCGTTGATGAGGAACTGTTAGTTTACGCAAACTGGGTACTTTGCAAGGGACATGAAGAGCCGATCGATACGAGAGTCTCACGTCCGGTTCTGTGAGAGGCTGTGGGGGAAGCTCCCTCGGCCTACTCGACCGATGCTAGCAGGTATGTGTATATATTTTGCTCAAACCCCGCCTCTCAAGTGACAGTATAAACCGCGATCCAGCTTTCTTTATTTTCAATCAGTTGTGTAAAGCCCGCTTGCGCCAAATCTTCTTGCGTCCAAACAGAACGATGATTTTCATAGGGATTAGCTTCTACTTCTTGGTGAATAAAGGTTTTTGGCGTGCTGATTAAAACAGATTTATGGCTAAGACGTTTCAATTGTTGTAAAAAAAACAATCCATCATGCTTTGTAAAATGCTCCAAAATATCAATCGCTATAACCAATTCATAATCTTTGTCAGGCAATTGAGGCAAAACCTCTAACGCATCACCCATGTACATTTGATTATAAACATACTCATGCACCGGCGTTAAATAAGTTGGAAACGCCTCCACACCATCAATGCGAATTGACCAATCCGCTTTAGGGCGTTGCTCTACGTCTGCGCCATTTATTATAAACAAATTTACATGTTCTAAATTGGTGCGGGCGAGGAAGCCGTACTGCCCCATACCTGTCCCCACATCCAAGATACTCTGTGGTCTTAACGCTTCCATGAATCCCATAATGGCAGACAATTGTGTCGTTTGGCTAAATGGCATGATTGTTTGTTTCCTCTTGCTGTTTAATCAGGAAGTTATATAATAGAAACTTTTTTCATAGCAGCCGCGACCGGGCTGCTTTTTTGTTTCTGGTGGGGAATATCCTCTATGATGAATAGCTTAATGCCGAATTACAAGCGTCTGCCGGTGACTTTCTCGCATGGCGAGGGGGCTTATCTGTGGGACACAGAAAACAAACGCTATCTGGACGCGCTGGCAGGGATTGCCGTGTGCGGTTTGGGTCATGCGCACCCAGCGGTGCGAGAGGCTTTGTGCGAGCAGTCCGGACGTTTGCTGCATACGTCGAATTTATATGGCATCACGCAGCAGCGACTTTTAGCCGATAAATTGGTGGCTTTGTCCGGCATGGAAAGCGTGTTTTTTGCCAATTCCGGCGCGGAAGCAAATGAAGCGGCGATTAAGCTGGCGCGTTTGTATGCCCATCAACAAGACATTAAAAATCCTAAAATTATTGTCGCAGAGGGCAGTTTTCACGGGCGTACTCTGGCGACTTTAAGTGCCACGGGTAATCGCAAAATTCAACTGGGTTTTGAGCCGCTGGTGAGCGGTTTTGTGCGCGTACCTTACAATGATATTGAGACCCTTCAACGCATTGCCGATAGCCTCAAAGACGTGGTGGCGGTGCTGATCGAGCCGGTGCAGGGCGAGGGCGGTATTCGCATTCCCGACGGCGATTATTTGCACCGCTTGCGTGGCTTGTGCGATACGCATCACTGGTTGCTCATGTTAGATGAAATTCAAACGGGCATGGCGCGCAGCGGAGCATGGTTCGCTTTTCAACACGCCCATATTCTGCCGGATGTGATGACGCTGGCAAAAGGCTTGGGTAACGGCGTGCCGATTGGTGCCTGTTTGGCGCGTGGCGAGGTGGCAGAGATTTTCCAACCCGGCACACATGGTTCCACTTTTGGCGGCAATCCATTGGCTTGCAGTGCCGCGTTGGCAGTGCTAAATAGCATTGAAAACGGGCAGTTAGTGGCGCGTGCAGCCGAGTTGGGGCAGCGCATGTTAAGCGGTTTTCAAACCCAACTGGCTGATGTGCCAGCGGTTAAGGATATTCGTGGCAAAGGTTTAATGCTGGGCATTGAATTGGATCGCCCTTGCGCAGACTTGGTGACGCGGGCTTTAGCGCAGGGCTTGTTGATTAATGTCACGGCGGATTCAGTCATCCGCTTGTTGCCCCCCCTCATACTGAGCGATGCTCAAGCTGATGAAATCGTCAACACAGTCAGCAATCTGCTACGAGATTTCATTGCATAAAACGGGATTAAGCAGAGTGACATCAAAACCAGGCTCACGCTGCTTCCAAATCCAATGCAACGCATTTCTTTCTCATTTTTACTCCAAAAATATTTGCAACATGACTAATGGTGATGTTTCAAGTATTTCTGTTTTTAAACCAAAGGTAAGTAGTATGGCACTTCGTCATTTTCTGAGTTTGCTCGATTTAACCCCAGCAGAATTAAATCAGTTACTTCGTCGCGGTATTGAATTAAAACATTGGCAGAAACAAGGTAAGCCGCATGAGTTTCTTAAGAACCGAGTGTTGGGGATGATTTTTGAAAAGTCTTCTACACGAACCCGTGTTTCTTTTGAAAGTGCGATGACCCATTGTGGCGGTCATGCTATTTTTCTTTCGCCGCGTGATTCTCAACTGGGACGCGGCGAACCTGTGCCGGATATGGCGAAAGTGATGAGTGGCATGGTCGATTGCGTGATGATTCGCACTTTTCATCAAGACACCTTAGAGGTGTTTGCAGAACACGCTCTTGTGCCTGTTATCAATGGCTTAACCGACAAACTACACCCCTGCCAGCTGCTTGCCGATATGCAAACTTTTTATGAGCATCGCGGTAGCATTCAAGGTAAAACCGTCGCTTGGGTGGGCGATGGTTTCAATATGTGTAACTCCTATATCAATGCGTCCCGACAATACGATTTTCATTTGAAAATCGCCGCGCCTAAAGTGCATTATCCCAATCCCACCCTGGTTGCAGCGGCGGGCAGTCATGTTGAAGTGGGCGAAGACCCAAACTGGGCGGTAAAAGATGCGGATTTAGTGGTCACTGATGTGTGGGCAAGCATGGGGCAGGAAGATGAACAGGAAAAACGTCTTGCTCTATTCAAACCTTATCAAGTAAATGCCGAACTCATGGCGCAAGCCCGTCCCGACGCGCTTTTTATGCACTGCCTGCCAGCGCACCGCGGCGAAGAAGTGAGTGCTGAGGTGATTGACGGAGCGCGAAGTGTGGTCTGGGAAGAAGCGGAAAATCGACTTCATGCACAGAAAGCTTTGCTAGAGTTTTTGATGCTCTAAAAGATTCCCTTTATATTCCAGTTCTTGCCTGAAACCTGACAGGTCTCAAAGACCTGTCAGGTTTTGGCGCGGAGTGTGAACGGTTACCCGGCGGGGTATGAACGCTTACCGTGGGGCAGGTTGTCAAACCTGTCCCGCTTTTGAGAAACGCCTTAAAGCTATTTTGCTTGCAGCTTGTCCAATTCTTTCTCTAATACACTCTTAGGCAATGCGACATAACCATCTTTCAAAACAACTTCCTGCCCTTGTTTGGATAACACCATTGTAAAGAACTCGCGTTCTAGTGGTGATAAGGGCTGGTTTGGTTTTTTATTGACATAAATATAAAGAAAACGTGCCAGTGGGTATTTGCCGCTTGCCGCTGATTCAGGGGTGACGGTCACGAAAGTAGGGGGCTTTTTCGCAATGGCTAAAATTTTTACTCCCGAAGTACGATAACCGATACCTGAATAGCCAATGCCATTAAATGAAGCAGTCACCGATTGCACCACAGACGCGGAGCCGGGTTGTTCATTGACATGGGTTTTGAAATCGCCTCGACATAAGGCATGTTTTTTAAAGTAACCATAGGTGCCAGAGACAGAGTTGCGTCCGAATAATTGCATGGGTTTATTCGTCCATTCATCTTTTAAGCCGACCTGCCCCCAAGTCGTAATATTTTCCGCATGACCACATTTGCGCGTAGAAGAAAAAATCGCATCAACTTGAGCAATCGTTAAACCGTCTAAGGGATTGTCTTTGTTGACATACACAGCCAAAGCATCAACCGCGACGCGAATCGGGGTGGGTTGATAGCCGTATTTGCGCTCAAACGCTTCAAGCTCGCTTTTTTTCATTTGGCGGCTCATCGGTCCTAGATTGCTCGTGCCTTCAGTTAAAGCGGGAGGGGCGGTAGAAGAACCTGCCGCTTGAATTTGGATATTGACGTTAGGGTAATAACGCTTGAAAGCTTCTGCCCACAGCGTCATCAAATTAGCCAGCGTGTCTGAGCCAACGCTGGACAAGTTGCCATCGACCCCCATGCTTTTTTCATAATCCGGTAGTTCAGCGGCATGTAGAGGTTGGCTAAAACTTAAGCAACAGCCTAATAAAATACCTAAAAAACCCAGTAGTTTATTTGTGAAAATCCGTAACATTGTATGTCTCCAAGGCTAAAAACGATTGTGTCCAAACGGTGTGCTTCAGCAAGTTAATACTGAAGTACTGCTAGAAATGGCTTCCCGTGATATTTGCAACGATTCACAATACTTGTTTTCTGATGGGCGAGTGAAAACGAGGGGCAGAGAAAAGATGCCGTTTCTAGCGAGTGCGGGTATATTATTAACAGGCACAAATGACATGGACGTGACGAAGTTTAAGTGCTTGCTCAAGTGGCTCTTTTTCAACATATACTGAGCGCGAGAAGTATAATGAGGAATGACCGCAAAATAGACTCATAGCGTAAGCGTGAACGCTTACGAGAATTTGAGTTTCGGCATTATTGAATGCCCATCCCTAAGCAGAAACATCTATTTTCAAACACGAGATTTGTGCCATGACCATCACACTGAGCTTGCTGACTATCAGCTTTTACCTCGCCGCAACATCACGCCTATCCGTTGTTGTCGGCAGCGGTGGCGCGCCCTTAAACCATCGTCTATTCGTAGGGCTTGGTATAACGGCTATTTTGCTGCATACCTTGCTGCTGTATTTCACTATCCATGAAACCGACGGCGTGATCAGCCTGGGCTTTTTTAATGCGCTATCGATGATCGGCTGGCTATTGGCGATTTTTGTATTATTAGCCACTTGGCTTAGAGGCTTGGATAATCTGGCTATTGTGCTATTTCCGCTTGCCGCGCTGAATATCGCACTGGCAGGCTATTTCCCTAGCAGCCGTTTGATGCCCGAAACCATGCCCGCTGGCATTACTTTTCATATTTTAATTTCCATGTTTGCTTATAGCTTACTCAGCCTTGCTGCCCTGCAAGCCCTGTTTATGGCTGTGCAGGATTATTATTTGCGGCATAAAAAACCGCTCAAAGTCATGCGCCATTTACCCCCGTTGCAAGTCATGGAAACCCTGTTATTTCAATTTATTGTGTCGGGTTTTGTGTTACTCAGCTTGAGTTTGCTCAGTGGCGCGATATTTGTGCAAAACATGTTTGCGCAACACTTAGCGCACAAAACGCTGTTATCTAGTTTTGCTTGGCTGGTGTTTGCTGGTTTGCTGTGGGGACGTTGGCAATATGGCTGGCGCGGGCGCACCGTGCTGCAATGGACACTGAGCGGTTTTATGGTGCTGATGCTGGCGTTTTTGGGCAGCAAGCTGGTGTTAGAATTTATTTTACAGCGTTAGATAAGGTGGGCGTTTCAATGGATAAGCCGTCTAAAAAATGTTTAAAAATGTCACACTCTCGAATCGGCTCAAATGCTTGTTCCATCTGCACCATACTTAAAAAAGTGGCAGATAATTTAATTGCCATCTGAATGTCTTTAACCGCTAAATCAGGCTGTTTTAAGGTGGCATAAGCACATGCACGCTGCCAATACGCATTGGCATAATGGCTATCAATTGTCAAAGCGCGATCACACAAATTCAATGCCCATTGCGGCTCATTCAGCTCTAACACCACGTCCGCCTTATACGCCAGTGCCTCCACATCTTTGGGATTAATACGCAAAATTTCGTCATAAATGTCAATCCGCGCCTGCGGATTAGACTCCAAACCGCCGCGCATCCATAAAGAATGCGTGGTATTGGTTTTAGCAATTTTTTCATGCGCAGCAAAAATTTCTTCAGTGCGATCTTTTAAGCGTTGCTCCAAGGCAGACAAACGCTGCTCGTATTCATTGGAAATTTGTGACACACGATTTTCGACAATTTCCTCAATTTTAGTCCGCACATCGCGCAAAGAATTCCAGCCGACCAACACCAAAATCGAAGCAGCGGCGGTGATAATAAAAAACACATTATTTACCGTGCTGGTGGTGTAATTCAACGCCCGATCCGATACTTCCAACTGTGTATCCGTCAAACGCTGTGTAACATTTGCCTGCAAGCCCTGCTGCTCCTGGCGCAACGCCTTTAATTCATCCAAAATATAACGCTCAATCAATGGCTTAAACAAAGGATCGCGGAGTACTTCAGGGCTATTTGCAAGACCTGACGGCGGCTCAGATTGTTGAGATTCTGCCAACACCATTGGTGCGGGCATAAAAATGTAGAAAAAAATCATCAGAACAAGACAGGCACGAATAGGAAAAGAAAGCATAGTAGGTCACTCAGGTAACGCGCTGGATATTTTTTGGCTCAATAGCTTGATTCAACTCGACTTTACATTGCGCCAAACCACTTGCCAAATGAGGATATTTGGGCAGCACAGCTAATTTCTCGCGCATTTTGCGCGTATCCAAACGCTTTGATTCGGCTAAATAAGAACGCATTTCCGCGCTGAGACTATTGGCAGCCTGTTGCGCATCAATACAGGGCGGACGCGGCAAACCCAGACAGTCCGCAACCTGATTGAAATAATCAGTCATACTACTGGGATTGCCATCACTCAGATGGTACACCGCACCTGCTACGTCAATTTTAGTCCCCGCGCTCATGCAGGCTGTGACTAAATCATCAACATGAATGCGGTTGCTATAAGGCGCGATATTTTCTTGCAAAACCGGCAAGCCTTGTTCTAAACGCGAAATCGGCAAACGCGCAGCTCCATAAATACCCGGCACCCGCAGAATAACAAAAGGCACGGCAGAAGCTATCGCCCATTCGCGCAGCTTTTGTTCTGCATCAACCCGCCGCTTGGCGCGTTCTGCTTGCGGATTAAGCGGCTGCGTTTCATCAATCCACGCGCCTCGACAATCGCCATAGACGCTGGTAGTGCTGATGAGTATAAATCGGCTCGGCAAGTTATCGCCGCTGAATTGTCGGAGAAAAGCCGCTATGCGTGTATCCTCTTCGCCTTGCGCGGGCGGCGGCGCGAGGTAAAACAACAGGCTATTGTGCGTGGGCAAAATAGGCAAGGAATCAGAGCTATCTAAATCGCCATGAATAACCTGTATGCCCATCTCCTGTAAACCGATTTGATGCGCAGGCGTGTGACTAAGCGCGGTCACTGTGTCGCCCTGGGCTAAATATTGACGCGCTAGGCGTTGTCCTACATAACCACAACCAACCATAAATATCTTTTTCATCGCACTGCTCCGTTAGGCTTGATTGAGCAAGTTGATAATAAGAGAACAAGCAAAATTGGTATAAATTTTGACTGAATATTCATCAGTAAAGTCGCCTTTTGTCAATGGAAGTTACGCAGTCTATTTTCTCCGCGAATCAAGACGTTCAAGCTTGATCCGCAGGTTAAAAATATACTGCCCGCCTGAAACCTGCGCACTCAGGGATTTTGATTAAATACTTAAAACCCAAGTAGTTGCAGCAAACTTGATAAAGCAAAAAAGCAGTTTCTGGCGGCTATGGGTACATTTCTGAAAACAATTTCAGACACCGTGCAGTCTATAAAAATGAATGGATAAACTGATGGATAATTATACGCTGAGTCAGTCTTTACCGACGATTCAAAAACAAATTGATGACTTGCAGGCTAATTTACACCGTCCTTCAATTATTAACCAAACCGATATTGGCTTTTTATTGTTGACAGCGCGTCTGCATTTAACCGCCGAACATGAATGGGACGATTTTCTCGGTAATCTTGGTATGACGCGAGAAATGGGCGACGCCTACATGAGTCTCAGTAGTGCAGTGCTAAGTTTAGAAGAAACTTTGCGAGAATTGACATTAGAGTAATTACCGACCTTAAACATTCCGTTTTTTTGCTGAATGAGCGTGATGCGCAGAGCGGGATTGTGTTGCTGTAGCGCGTTTAACACTAAACAGCTTTACATGGCATGACCATAGCCATGTGGCGAGATGACGGCTAGTAAATGCGGCATGATTTAACGCTTCATGGCATCAAAAAATTCGGCATTGGTTTTGGTGACTTTAAGGCGTTCGAGAATAAATTCCATCGCCGCGAGTTCGTCCATAGGGTGTAAGAGTTTGCGCAGAATCCAAGTTTTTTGCAGCTCTTCGGGCGGGGTGAGGAGTTCTTCGCGGCGCGTGCCGGAGCGGTTGATGTTAATGGCGGGATAAATACGTTTTTCGGCGATTTTACGATCCAGATGTATTTCGTTATTGCCCGTGCCTTTAAATTCCTCGTAAATCACGTCATCCATACGCGAGCCAGTGTCAATTAAGGCGGTGGCAATAATGGTTAAACTGCCGCCTTCCTCTATATTACGCGCCGCGCCAAAAAATCGCTTGGGGCGGTGCAAGGCGTTGGCATCCACGCCGCCGGTTAATACTTTGCCCGAGGAAGGGACGACAGTGTTGTAAGCTCGCGCAAGACGGGTGATGGAATCGAGCAAAATGACGACATCCAATTTGTGTTCTACTAAACGCTTGGCTTTTTCGATGACCATTTCTGCCACCTGTACATGGCGCGTAGCGGGTTCATCAAAGGTGCTAGACACCACTTCGCCACGTACTGAGCGTTCCATTTCTGTCACTTCTTCGGGGCGTTCATCAATTAACAGCACAATTAAATAGCATTCGGGATGATTAGCGGCAATGGATTGTGCAATATTTTGCAGCATCATGGTTTTACCCGACTTAGGCGGCGAGACAATTAAACCACGTTGTCCTTTACCGATTGGGGCGATTAAATCAATAATGCGCGGAGTTAAGTCTTCAGTAGAACCATTGCCGAGTTCTAATTGAAAACGCTGGTTGGCAAATAAAGGCGTTAAATTTTCAAAAAGGAGTTTGTTTTTAGCATTTTCTGGGGCTTCAAAGTTGATCTCGCTGACTTTAAGCAAGGCAAAATAGCGTTCCCCTTCTTTCGGCGGGCGAATTTTACCCGCGACTGTATCACCGGTGCGCAAGTTAAAGCGTCTGATTTGACTGGGAGAAACATAAATATCATCCGGTCCAGCGAGATAAGAGCTATCACTAGAACGTAAAAAACCAAAACCATCTTGGAGTATTTCTAAAACGCCGTCGCCAAAAATATCTTCACCTTTTTTGGCATGGGCTTTTAACAGAGCAAAAATGATGTCTTGTTTGCGTGAGCGGGCTGTGCCTTCTAAGTTTAATTCTTGCGCAAGTTGATTGAGTTCTGTGGCATTGCGTTTTTTAAGTTTTGTGAGGTTCATACGGACTTCCGACGTTTATAGTCGCTATAAACGAAAATCGAGGTTGTTAAGGAATTGAGGTAATGGGAATTTAGGTGTAGTAAGCAAGAACAAAACCGATGTTTTAAGTTCAAGGAAGTATCCAAGAAAATGATCAGATATTCTGTACTTCGCCTGACACTGCTCTCAGGGATGTTTTTAAGCAAGCGTTCACATCTTCCAAGTAAAAACCTGACAGGTCTCGAAGACCTGTCAGGTTTCGGCGCGGGATGTGAATGGTTGGGTTGTTAATGACTTAAAATCAAGCATTTAAGTATAAAGTTAATAGAGCAAAAAATGCAGTTTCTGGCGGGTAGAGTACAAGGTGCAGACATTCAACGTAACGGGTTTTATTGTAGGTATGTGACATAGGTTACAGAGGATTATCCAAGCCAACACCTGATAGGTTCGCCGAGTAAGTATTCAACTCTATGGTTAAATTTAACAGCACTTAAAATCTGTTTGGTTGGTAAGGTTCACATGCCCGATTAAAAACCTTGCAGATTTTCAAAATCTGCAAGGTTTAGCGGGTGTATCTGAACGGTTACTTTGGTTTTCGTATAGGATTGAATGGTTATACTCATACCCGCTAGAAACTACATTTTTTGCTTTATCAAGTTTGCTGTAAATACTTGGGTTTTAAGCATTTAATCAAAATCCTGAGCTTCAGGTTTCAGGCGGGGCAGTATGTCTTGTTCGCAGAGAACTATGAGAACCAGCCCCCAAACAAGTTTGAAAAACTTTATCAGGTCTGGATTCTCTATATTTTAACTATAGGGACTAAAAGGGCTTTTGGGAGCGTATTAGATAACAGATTAAAGAAACTGTCAAATATTACTATCAATAAATGCAGTTAATTGAGATTTAGAAACTGCGCCGACTTTAGTAGCTTCAATTTGCCCTTTATTAAACAGCATTAAAGTTGGAATACCGCGAATACCATACTTAGGCGGTGTATTCGGATTTTCATCAATATTTAATTTGGCAATTTTTAATCTGCCATCATACTCCGGGGCAATTTCATCTAATACGGGTGCAATCATTTTGCAAGGACCGCACCACTCAGCCCAGTAATCGACTAAAACGGGTTTATCTGAATTTAAGACTTCAGTCTCAAAATTGTCGTCTGTTACATAGACGATTGCATCACTCATTGGGTTAATCTCCAATATATAAAAACCATGAATAACTTTATAGTCATATCTGCCAGAAACTGCACTCTTTTATTTATCAAGTTTTACTTAAAAATTCTTGAATTTTAAGTGCTTAAAATATCTCTGAGCGCAGGTTTCAGTATAACAGTTATACGGATGATTGAGAATCGCTTTGAGCATTATGGCTATTGCCGTTGCCTTCTAAGCGCATTCCTCGTGTTGCTCGATTACCCATAGAATGGGTTCTTTTAACCGTTGCTTTTACAGTTCTAGGTGTGGGTGTGATATTTTCAGATTCAATTGCTGGCGGCATTGCTTTTTCAGCAGCAGGCGGTTTTTTTGTTTCTACATTTGCCGCTGCATTGCTCGAATCTTGAATATTGACAGTGTTTTCTGCATTAGTGGTTGCTGTGCCGTTTTGTACAGTTGCTTGCATTTCTGCTTCGGGGGTCAATTTCTGCCATAAGGACTGTAGCAGCATAAATGACATAATAAAAGCAGCGCGTACCAAATAAAAGACCAATAGTGCAAATTCTTTGACCTTATTCATCAGATGGGCGACAGTCTTCTTATGAGAACTATCGGCTGCAACAGAGGCGGCAGAAGTGCTTGAGAAACTAGATGATTTGCTTGACGGGTTGCCGCCGCCATTACCACCATCATGCCCACCCTTTGGTGGATTAGGCGGTAAGTCGCTCCCGCTTAATAAAGCAGCGGGACCAGCACTCATACAGCCTAATGGAATGACTACCAGAGTCAAAACAGTAGAAACCATGACACCAAACAATAATGAAATTGCCATGCCCTGAAAAATGGGATCAAATAAAATGACACTAGAGCCGCCCACCAGCGCGAAGGCGGTGATCATGATCGGGCGAGTACGGGTTTTACAAGCTAGAACAACAGCATCTTCAATGGCTATACCACGACTGACTTCGTGAATTGAGTAATCTACCAAAAGAATCGAGTTGCGTACAATAATGCCCGCTAATGCGATCCAGCCAATCATGGAGGTTGCGGTAAATTCTGCACCAAATAGCCAATGTCCGGGGATAATACCGAGCAGAGTGAGCGGAATAGGTGCCATGATGATGGCAGGAATGAGGAAATTACCAAACAGCCAGACGACTAGCAAGTAAATTAATACCAGCGCGACTCCAAAGGCTAACCCCATATCACGGAAGGTTTCGTAAGTCACCGTCCATTCACCCGTCCATTCAAAACCTGAACGTCCATCGGTGTCGGGGGGACCCAAGTAGTTGCCACTTAAAACAACCCCGTCGGGTGTAGTATAACCCTTTAATAATTCTTCAACTTCTAGCATTCCGTAAATAGGTGATGCGAGCTTGTAGTCGTTATTGCCTAAATAAACCCCGACTGATTCGCCCACCACATATTCAATACGGCGCAAATCCTTATAGAAAATGATTTGATCGCTAGGTTTGCTGACAAAGCGTCCTAGTTCGGCAAGCGGTACCGTGCCACGTTGATCCATGGTGGGGATAGGTAGATCGTATAAGCGACTGAGTTGCGAACGCATTTCTAAGGGGGCTTGAACAACAATGAAAGTGGGTTCTAACACTTTACCATGTTTGACATCACCAAGACGGTAGCCGCCCATCGCCATTGCTAGGTTGCGATTAATGGCATCAACAGAAATACCGCGACGCACAGCTTTTTCGGTATCGACTTCAAAATGCCAAATCGAGTGAGGATCATTCATATAATTATCAACATCGTCAACAATCTCAGCTTGCTCAAAAAGGGCGGTTAATTTTTCAGCCACAGTGCGGCGGGTTTTATCGTCAGGACCATAGACTTCCGCCACAATCGATTGTAACACGGGCGGACCGGGCGGCATTTCAACCACAGTAACTCTGGCGGGCGAACCGACTAATATTTCTTTGATCATACGCCGTGCTTCGGTGGCAATTTGATGGCTGCTGCGTTTGCGGTCTTTTTTGTGCGTCAACTGCACATGAATATCAGCTTCCCAAGGCTTGCCACGTAAATAATAGTGACGCACCATGCCGTTAAAATCAAACGGCTGAGAAGTGCCTACATAACTCTGCATAGCAGTGATTTCAGGGATTGCTTGCAGCTTTCCGACCAACTGATGGGTTACGTTTGCAGTCACGGGTAGAGCGGTGCCTTCGGGCATATTAATAAACACGTTAAATTCTGGTTTGTTGTCCAGTGGCAGCATTTTGACTTCTACAACACGGAAGTAGAACATAGAAAGGGCAATGAAAAAGGCGACTATTAAGCCTACAAAGAACAAACCACCTTTGAGTTTATTGGTCAACAAAGGAGTCAAGATTCTGCGGAAAAATCGTTCTAGTCGTTCATTGGAATCGTGTTCTTTTTTCTCGGCTTTATGCAGTGCGTCCATGGAGGGTTTGAAAATCATCGCCAACCAAGGCGTGAAGACAAAGGCGGCGAACAAGGAAAAAACCATGGCGATTGAGCCAAGCACCGGAATAGGCATCATGTAAGGTCCCATCATGCCGCGCACAAAGCCCATCGGCAACAATGCCGCTACTACAGTGAAGGTGGCTAGAATAGTTGGATTGCCCACTTCCCGCACCGCATCTACAGCAGTATCTGTATCTGTTTCGCCCTGTATGAGCCACCGTCGATAAATATTTTCAATCACCACAATTGCGTCATCAACCAAGATACCAATGGCGAAAATCAAGGCAAAAAGACTCACGCGGTCGATGGTAAAGCCCATCACAAAAGCTGAGAATACGGTGACCAGCAAAACTACCGGAATGACCAGCGTGACAACCAGTGCCGGTCGCCAGCCCAAGAAGAACCAAACTAACAAGGTGACAGCACCGGTGGCAATAAACAATTTTTTAATTAAATCATTGACTTTATCGTTGGCGGTTTGCCCATAATTGCGCGTCACTTCAACATGCACATTATCGGGGATAACACGCCCTTTTAATTGTTCGAGTCTTTGCAAAATCTCATCAGCAACGGTAACGCCGTTAGAGCCAATTTTTTTCGCCAGCGCGATAGTCACAGCAGGCGCGGCAGCGACAGAAAGAGTAGATTTTACCCCGGTTTCTTTATACTCCTTGTAGCGGTATGCCGCTCCGCTGTAATAAGAAACCATTTGCTTGACTTCTTCAGGTCCTTGGAAAACCTTAGCAACATCGCGCACATACACCGGCATATCATTATGCAAGCCCACGACTAATCGTTCTAAGTCATTAGAATTGCGCAGAAAACTGCCACTATAAACAGTAAAATGCGTGTCCCCACTTTCGACACTGCCAGCGTTGATTTCGTTGTTGGCTGAACGGATGGTATTAGCGACTTGATCTAGGCTGAGTCCAAATCCTGATAGCCTTTCGGGCATAATCTCGACGCGCATTTGCTCTGCGCGACCGCCGACGACAAAACCTTGTCCGGTATCGGGAATTTCCTTGAGACCTTGCAATACGTCAAAAGCCAGTGTGCGAAGATTGCCGTCGTCCACATCCTCCGACCACAGGGTTAAGGTGACAACTGGCACATCGTCAATGCCCTTGGGCTTGACAATCGGCTGCGAAACCCCCGGCGGTGCCATGTCTTTATAGGAAGCTAATTTGTCATGTACCTTAAAAATGGATTTTTCCAGTTCTTCGCCGACTTTGAAGCGCACTATGACCATTCCCTGTCCACGTTCTGCGGCTGCATAAACATGTTTAACAGCGGGGATTTCACTCATAATCCGCTGCAAGGGTTCAATCGCAAGACTGCCCACTTCTTCAGCGGAGGCACCCGGATACTGCACAAATATATCCGCCATTGGGACGGAAATTTGCGGGTCTTCCTGACGCGGAGTCAGGATCAAGCCAATCAACCCGGTTGCCAGCATAGCAATAAAAAACAGCGGCGATAAGGGAGAATGAATAAAGGCTTTTGTCATGCCGCCCGCTATACCGAGTGCAGGGGCTTCTTGGAGAGTTTCAGGAGTATCTTTTTCTTCTGCCATGGTGGGTATTCACGCGGTAAGAGTGTGTAAGATGCAGAGGCTCAACATTTTTATACCCTGCTCGGCAGCAACGCGCTTGAGGTGAACAAGCGATTTCTGCCAGCAATGCGTAATTGAGCCTGTGGTTTATTTTCTTTCAGTTTGAGGTGGGTTAATCCAGCCTGAACTCATGCCGGGCTGCGGATTAAGCTCAATCGTTTCGCCCGCTTTGAGACCGCTTAATACAGTCACCTCAGAGCCATAGGTGTTACCAAGACGCAACAAACGCAATTCGCGGCGATTATTATTGAGTACATAAACCCCCGGCAGACTGCCGCGCCACACTAATGCAGCCGTTGGGATAACCGGCAGATATTTAGCCGGAGAATTGACATCTTGAATTTCCACTTGAGCATACTGTCCAGCTCCGGTTAAGGTGTTGGTTGGCAAGTCAAATTTAACCGTGACTGTGTGGCGAGCTGCATCAGCTATCGGAAAAATTTGTGCAACGCGCACCTGTACCCAGCCTCCCACATCTAATTTAGACGGTACAACCATGCCCACCTGCAAACCCGGTGCTAGGCGCGCTGGCACTTCGACTTGGATTTGTAAATTACTGGTATCGGCAAATTTTAATAAATGCTGACCGGGTTGCACAGTGTCACCCACTTCCACCATTTTTTTGATAATCACGCCTTCAAAGGGGGCAAGCCCGCGTGCATCGCGCAATTTAGCATCTAAGGCATCAATTTGTGAACGTGCGCGGACTAAGGCATTACGCGCTTGTTCAATTTGAATGGAATAATTATGCAAGGTTGCTGTGCGATCAAGACGGGAATCACTTTTACCCATCATGTCAGCCATGGGTTCAGTAAACATGTCATCGAACATGAAAGGCATACCCATACCGCCGGGTGCTTTGTTTTTTAAGGAATTGGGTGAAAAAATTTCACGTTGATATTCAATCCCTGCTTGGCGCAAGGTCGCATCAGCGTTTGCCCATTCAGCCATTGCAGAACGCCGCTGGGCTAATAATTCTTCGGTATTCAAAGTGACCAAAACCGTGTCTTTTTTGAAGCCATCGCCTTCTTCACCGGCAATTTGCTCAACACGACCGGGTAATTGAGCGGCAAGCGTGATTTCTTTGGCGGGAATGACGGTACCGCCTAAAGTCACCGCGGTTAAAATCGGGCGAGCCTGTACTACATAACTGCCGGAACCGGTGTTTTGCGCGAATAAATAACCACACGGCAAAACACCGAGCATTGCAGTCATTAAAACCATGAAATTGAGTTTTCTTAATTGTACAGCGATCATCTGCATAGCTTTCATGCCCCCAATAAATACTGTTAAGTTGTGACTCACAATGCTTTGAGTGACGTAGTGAAAAGGTTCTGAGTAGAAATTGATAGTGTGGACTGGTATTGCGCAAAGTTTTGTCTGATAGCAAGCTGAAGAAAAATTGCGCAATACCCGTTGTTGCAAGGCTCGAATACTAAGCGGCGACACGTCCCATGACGCTAAAGCTCTTAATAAAAGGATTTGCCATTCTGGGATCCTTAGCCATCGCCGTATAATCACCGACATTAAATTTCAGTTTACCCATCGCATAAGCAGTGCCTAAGCCCACCATGCCCAAACCCTTAGCAATCCATTTTTGCCAATTGTCTTTTGAGGCACGCAAATCCCAATTCAGGGTTTCACCATTATAGGCACCTGCTGCAACGGCTTTACCGTTTTCAACAGTAATCACGCCAATAGGTGCGGCATCACCAATAAACCCATAAGCAATAACGCTGTTAAAGCCAATTTTTTCTAGTTCTCCCGATAACCCAGGCTCATCATTCCACTGCTGCATAAAAGCCTTCATCCACTCATCAGAAAATAGCTCTGCCATGTCCTTTAGTCTCCTTAAAGTATCTTTAATGTTAGTATGAAAACAGCGTGTTCAGCTAGGATACCCATCTGCAACAACACGCCTGAATGCTTGCCTCTGAGTGAGGTTGTGCAAGTTTACCGATCTGCACACAGTTAGTACAGATAATCTTGTGATTTTCGCGCCATGCGCCGAATCTGCTCGACTTGGCGTGAGTTAGGCTAAAGCCTGACAGGGGTTAACAAGTGATCACCCTGAAAGTTTAGCTATTGAGCCAATCCAAATAAGCCTTAACCCCTTCTTCAACGGTTTTGAACGGCTTATCATAACCTATTTCGCGCAAGGCACTGATGTCCGCTTGGGTAAAACTTTGATAACGCCCTTGCAGATGCGCGGGAAACGGAATGTACACTATTTCGCCTCTATCATGCCAAGCAATCACCGCTTTGGCAACATCATTAAAACTCTGGCTACGCCCAGTGCCAACATTAAAAATACCTGATTTATCGGGATGATCCATAAACCACAAATTCACATCCACGACATCGCCGACATAGATAAAATCACGCCGTTGCTCACCATTTCCATACCCATCGCAGCCCTCAAACAGGCGTACTTCAGGATTTTCTCGAAGTTGATAATTGAAATGAAAAGCCACGCTCGACATCGTACCCTTGTGCTGTTCGCGGGGACCATATACATTAAAATAACGAAAACCGACAATTTGGCTATGTGCTGAACGCGCCAACCTATAACGCCGTACATATTGGTCAAATTGAAACTTAGAATAACCATACATGTTCAAAGGAGACTCATAAGATACATTCTCCTTAAAAACGCCACCATCACCATACACAGAAGCACTTGAAGCATACAAAAAAGACGCACCCCAAGCCTGGCAATAATCTAGCAAATGTTTTGAATAGTCATAATTATTCTGCATGATGTAATGCCCGTCCCACTCAGTCGTGCTAGAACAAGCACCCAGATGAAACACTGCCGAGATATTGCGCGGTGCTTGATTATTTTTAATATTTTGCAGAAAATCTTGTTTGTCTTGATAATCAGCAATCTGGCAATCCACCAAGTTCTTAAATTTCACGCCATTTTTTAAGTTATCAACCACCATAATATCAGTCTGCCCGCGTTCATTTAACGCCTTGACGATATTACTACCAATAAAACCTGCGCCGCCTGTGACTATAATCATCTTAAAAACGTCCTTCAATAGCTAAATGGTACTCATAATACTGCTTCAGGCGAGCAGTACATTCTTAACGCCCTGCAATGCTTCTTTGATTATCTGCGGGCGAATCGGTTTACTGATAAAATCATTCATGCCCGCATCAAAACAAGCCTTTTTATCTTCTTCCATTGCATTTGCCGTCATAGCAATAATCCAAGGCATTTCAGGGTGATTGGTTTGTTCTCGAATAACACGAGTTGCGGTTAAACCATCCATTTCGGGCATTTGCATATCCATAAATACCACATCATAAGTTTGTTCTTCAATAGCTTTAACCGCTTCTAAACCATTGTTCGCAATATCTGCTTGAAAGCCTAGACGTTTAAGCAATAATAAAGCAACTTTCTGATTCACCAGATTATCTTCCGCCAATAAAATGCGTAATGATGACGGCGTTGCTTGTTTGATAGCTTGTGCTGTTGGTGGTTGGTTAGTCGTTAATATTTGTTCATGCTGGAATTGTTGCTCTAGGCGTTCAAATAACAGAGCAGGGCGAATGGGTTTAGCTAAACATTGGGCAAATAAATCACTGCGCAAGTTGGCGTGACAAATTGAGGTGATTACAATCAAAGCACATTGATTGCTGTCTTTTATCCGTTTAAGTTGTTCTATAATAGATTGGCTTTTTGTTTTAAGTGTTGGTATCTCCACTAAAGCACAATCAGGTTTTAAGTTTTGCAGTCTTTCTTGACCAATTTCTGCTAAATTCAGATATTGAGTTTTGATTGACCAAAAATCAAAAAATTGTTCCAAAATTTGTCGGTTGCTTGCATTATCTGACAATACCAAAAGCTGTTTTCCATTAAAATACTCAGCCTGCATCCAAGCCGGTGTAGATGCAGTTTTTTCAATACCTGCTTGTTGAATATTAAAAAAGAATGTAGAGCCTTTGCCTTCTTCACTTTCCAGCCAAATCTTGCCTTTCATTAATTCAGTCAAGCGTTTACAAATCGCTAAACCTAAACCTGTGCCGCCATAGCGTCGCGTAATGGAACTATCAACTTGGCTAAAGGATTGAAACAGTTTATCTTGCTGCGCTTTGCTAATGCCTACACCAGTGTCGCAAACGGAAAATAAAAATTCATAAATAGGCAGTTGGCTACTGCTGTCTAACAGTTGAGCAGATACTTTTACCATGATGTCACCTTGTTGGGTGAATTTCACTGCATTACTGAGTAAATTCACCAAAGTTTGGCGTAAGCGTGTAATGTCGCCAATAATTTGTGTCGGTACATCCCAGTCGATCCAATAAGCTAGACTTAAGTCTTTTTTTACCGCCAGACTCGTGATTAAATCAAGTGCTTCTTCTACGCAAGCGCGCAGATTGAAAGGTTGAGATTCTAATTCAAGTTTGCCCGCTTCGATTTTAGAAAAATCCAAAATATCATTAATCAAACTGAGCAAAGTTTCACTGCCGGTACGAATTGTACTGACATATTCTTTTTGTTCCGCTGTCAATGGGGTATTGTTGAGCAAATCACTCACGCCAATAATCGCATTCATCGGAGTACGGATTTCGTGGCTCATATTGGCAAGAAACTCAGACTTTAATCGCGCCGTTTCTAACGCTGCTTGGCGTGAAGATTTTAGGCGTTTAACGGCAATGTGAGTGCGAATGCGGGCTAACAATTCTTCTTTGGTTGTCGGTTTGGTTAAATAATCATTCGCGCCTGCTTCTAAACCTGTAATGATGTCCTGCGTTTGGTTTTTGGCGGTCAATAAAAGAATAGGCAATTCATGCAGTTGCCAGGTTTCGCGGATGATCTGCGTGACTTCAAAGCCGGTCATGTGCGGCATCATCACATCCAGAATAATGATGTCAGGCAGGTAGCCGTTGTTCAATAAATCCAAGACTTCTTGCCCGGAAGAGGCTAATTTTAATTCATAGTTGTAAATGGATAAATAATTAACTAAGACCTGTAAATTAATCGGTTCATCATCAACAATCAAAACCTGACAGGGTATTTGTTTTTCATCAATGTTACAATCGAGTAAGGCGTATTTTTTATTGGTTTCGGCTTTGATGTTTTCTATGGTTTCGGGAGACAGATTATCGGTCGAAATCATGGGTAAATCAGGCACAGGCTGCTCTACCAGTTGTTCATCAGAAAGGGGTAAAGTAAAGCTAAAACAAGAACCTTGATCAATTTGGCTGGTCACTTGAATCACGCCGCCATGTAATTCAACTAATTGCTTAGTGACAGAAAGCCCTAAACCGGTGCCGCCATATTTTCGTGCAGTTGAACCATCGGCTTGCTCAAAAGCGCGGAAAATTATATCTAATTTGTCATTTGGAATGCCGATCCCTGTATCCATCACTTTAATCTGCATTTGCTGGTGCGCGTCCAGTTCGGCACTGACTGTCACCCGCCCACTGTGGGTAAACTTGATCGCATTGCCAATTAAATTCAACAAAATTTGTTGTAAACGGTTTTCATCGGCGTAAACAGGGGGTAAATCGTTGGGGACTTCATTACAAAGTTCTAAGCTTTTTTTATTGACTAATGTTTGAGAAAATGACAATGCCAAATTGGTCATGGCATACATATCTATTGGGCGACGCTGCAATTGTAATTCTTTTGTGCGCATTTTGTAGGCATCTAAAATATCATTGACCAAGCTCGCTAGACGTTGCCCACTTTGCACTATCATGCGTAAATTCTGCGCTTGTACGTTGGTGGGTTGACCACCAATACCATCCAGTAAGGATTGTCCAATCCCGATAATGCCATTCAACGGGGTACGCAATTCATGCGAGGTATTGGCAAGAAATTCATCTTTTAAGCGATCCGCTTGCTTTAAGTTTTCAATTGCTTCTTCTTTATTGGTCAGGGCTTGGGCTTGGGCTTGGTCTTTTTGCATCTGTGCGGTTTTTAAACGCAATGCCATATCATTAAAATGCTGTGCGAGTTGTCCCATTTCATCTTGAGTGCGTACCGCTAAGTAGGCATCTAAACGCCCCTCAGCTAGATTAAAAGTAGCATGGGCTAAATCTTTAATAGGACGAATTAATAAATGATGCAATAACAGCAGTAATAAGAACAGGGTAATGAAACTGGTAATTGTAATAATGCCGGCAACTGCTAATCCTAAACCTCGTCCGGCTTGCATAAATTCGGCTTCAGGCAGTTGTGCAAACACCCATAAATTAGCTTGTAATTGCACACCTTGATAATGCCAGTCAGTTGTTCCATGCCAATGCACTTCTGTTTTATGCCGCATAAGACCTTGTAATTCGATGGGCAGCGTTTGATTGTTTTGTTCAGCCTCTGAATGAAATCGAATAGTGCCGTTTCCATCAGTAAAAAATAATTGACCACTGTTACCGATTTTAGTTTGCTCGACTTGTTGTTTAAGATGAGAAAGACGCAAAGTAATCACTAAGAAACCGCGAAACGTATTTTCGCTATGGGCATTACGTTCTTGGGTGCCGGGATTATAAAATTTTAAAGCTTTAGCCACCTGCAAAACATATTCTTGATTGTCCGGGTTGGGTAAATAATTTAAGTACACGCTGTCACCAGCCGCTAACCAATGTTGAAAATGCAGCGTCTCGGCTTCTTCTTCGGTTGCATTGGGCAATTCTGCGAGAGCAAAACGTGCATCTTCATAGCCATTCGGTAAAATGACACGAATTTCGATATAGTCGGGATAGGCTTTTTGATAACTGGTCAACAAATTCAATAAGGGATGTTGTAACACTTCATAGCGTGTATCTTCATCTGCCAATAAATAACCACGCAACATGTCTGAAGCTGCAAATAGGTGTATATTGGCACTGACTGTTTGTTCAAAAGAATGCACTTGCTGCGCAGTTTGTTGCAGCAAGGTTGCAATTTGAGCCATTAAGGTATCTGTTGCTGTCTGTTGTAAACGGTAATAGGCAATGCCGCCTAATGCTAATAGAGGAACGACAACGAGAGGAAAAACAGTCAGGAGAATTTTAGTTTGAAGTTTCATTAGTGGGTGTCAGTGTTAATGCCAAACAGACTTATTGAATAAGCTTGTTGAAAATAGTCGTGCGCTTTTTCTTAATTCTCGCGGGTAAAGAAGGATTACCGGTTTCACTGCGTTCTAACACCTGTTTAGAAGGATAAATAAGCGGATTACTTAAAAATGCTGCTGGCAATAATTTTTCGGCTGCTTGATTAGTTGAAGCATATTGTAAATATTGTGCTAAACGTGCTGCATTTGTTGGTTCATTGAGGAAGTTAATTAACTTAAATGCGGCTTCTTTGTTTTCTGATGCGGGCATAACGGTTAAATAATCACACCAAAGCCCGGTACCTTCTTCGGGAATAACAAAATTTAATTGTTCAGTGTATTCTTGCAAAGCTAAAGCATCACCGTTATATGACATACCTATCCAATATTCACCTGTGACAAAGCCTGATTGTTCTGAAAATATGGGGACACCATAACTGCCTACAAAGGGTTTTTGCGCCAGTAACAAGTCTTTTACTGCTGCAAGTTCTTGAGGGTTTTGGCTGTTATAAGAGTAACCCAAAGCTTTTAAGCCTAAGCCCAGCACATTCCAGGTATCGCTTAACATGCGAATGCGTCCTTTAAGTTCTGGCTTGGGTTGGAATAATTGTTTCCAACGGGTAATCGGATAGGTAATTTTATCTTGACGATACAAAATACCCACACTCCCCCACAAATAAGGCACAGTATACCCTTTAGGGGCTTGTTCAAAGGCATTTAGCCAGCGTGGATCGGCATGTTTTAGATTGGGGACTTGTTGCTCGCTAATGGGTTCAAGCCAGTCGCGTTTGCGATAGTTGGCGACATCCATGCCGACCACCAGCATCACATCGTAGCCTTTGCCTTTAGAACGCAATAGCATTTCAGTTCGGGCTTGATCGGATTCAAAAAAGACTTCTTTTACTGGAATTTGATATTGTTCAGTAAATTCTTTAAGCAATGCTGGGGGCATGTAATCAGTCCAATTCAAAAGCACTAATTCTTGATTTTTTTGCACTTCAGCACTCCATGCTGCAAAGTTGAAAAAGCTTAAAGCCATTATCCAAAACCACTGCCATTTGTATTTCATGCGTGTTATTCCTTGTGTTGTTGACTGTTTATTTTTTGCAAAGACAATACATAGACGACTTCGCACGCACCCGCGCCACGATCATCGCGGCTAAGAGACGTTTCTATGTGCCAGTTATCGCCCGCCACATTCACCAACCATCCACGCATTTCAATCAGATCGCCGACTTGCAAGTTGCGCAGACGTTGAGTCAAGACCGGATTAGCCGGAATAATGTGCATATTGGCACTGTGTTGGGCGGCAGAATACATACTAATCGGCGATTTAGGCGCGGACAAAGCATACCAACGCTGGCTTTGGCTAATTTGAAAATGCTTTAACACCGCATTATCCGACATAGGACCCCAACCCAAAGCCAAATCCAAAGGCGCGATAGCCGCGCCCGCGTCATCAGCATACCAAGCCAAACTCAGCACCCGCGCCCGTAGTTGCAGAGATGCCAGCGGCTTCAGCGTATATCCATGCCGATTAAAATCAGCCGAACTAGCGGCTAAGTTTTGTTGCCGAGGGGCTTCAGGCGCAAGCTGCCCGTCTTGCGTATCGCGCCAAGACAGCCAGCACCAGCCCATCGACAGCAGGCTCGCGCCGATTGTTAAGACAAGTAAAATTTTTAACAGCCGATCATGCTTGCTGATGCTATTTTCCTCGTCTCCCCGCACCTGCCGCTGCCCTTTTACCAAGGTCTAGGCTCAACCAAGCGGCGTTCACTACGTTCCCAAGCTTTGCGTTCTTCACGCAAAAACTGGTTAGTGATTAAGGTGCCGGGTTCTCCTTCCACACGATGCAGCCATTGTTCGACCAAATTATCCGGAATCAGCAAGGGCTGCTCACTGTCGCCCGCGCCCGTGCCTGTTTGCTGCTGGTCAGTTTCTTGTGCGGTGCCAAGCTGATCAAATTCTTGCACCGCTTCACGGTTAGGGCTGTCTGCTGGCATGGGCTTGGGAGGTGCTAGATTATTTGTGGCGCGCTGGGATTGCTGTTCTGCGTCTAGCTCCTGCTGACCTTGAGTCTCTGATGCTTGCGGGGCTTGTTCGCTGTCTGTTGATTGCGCACCCTCGCGTTCTTGCTTGCCTTGACCTTCCTGCTGATCCCGTTCTCCGCCTTCAATGTCCTCTTTTTTATCGCTGTCTTCTGCGCCCGCCGTTTCTGCTCTAGCGGCTTTTGATGGCTCACCCATTTCCTTGTCTTTTGCTCGCTGATCGGTTTGTTTACCGTCTTGCTGCTGTTCTTTTTCGCCTTTTTCGCCTTTTTCGCCTTCTTTATCGTCGTTGTTAGCTTCTGTCTGCGATTGTCCTTGTTGCTGTTGCTCTACATCAGTGCTGCCTGGCGTGGCGCTGTCTTGTTGTTGATCGCCACGGCTGTCTTGTGATGCTTCGGATTCATCGCCCGATTCTCCACCGGGTGTTGTTGTCTGTTGTTGCCCTTCTTGTTGCCCTTCTTGTTGCCCTTCTTGTTGCCCTTCTTGTTGCCCTTCTTGTTGGCTTTCTTGATCTCCCGTTTCACCTTGCTGTTGTTCGGAAGCTTGTCCTTTACCTTGCTGCTGTTGTTCAGATTGTTCACCTTCGCCTGCTTGTTCTGGTTCAGATTGTTCTCCGCTTTGTTCTTGTTGTTGTTCTGATTCTTGCTGTTGCTGAGCTCCTTGCTGTTTTTCTTGCTGTTTTTCTTGCTGTTTTTCTTGCTGTTCTTCTTGCTGTTCTTCTTGCTCTTGCTCGCCCGTTTGTTCTTTTTGTTCTTGCGGCTCTTGTTTATCTGGCTCATTTTCTTCTGATTTTTCTTCTTGTTCTTCGGTCGGCGGTTCCGCTGCTTGCGGTGTTTGTAGCATTAAACGCGCTGTTGCGAGGGCTAAATTGTGCCGCGCATCCTGATGTTCAGGGTGTTCTGCCAACACCTTTTCATAGGCTTGAATGGCATCAGCAAAGCGTTCTAAGCGGTAGTAGCTATTGCCTAAGTTATATTGCGCATCAAGTTTGACTGCCTTGCGTTGAACTTGTTGGAAAGCCTGAGCCGCCGCTGCAAATTCGCCGTTGCGATAATGCGCTACGCCTTGGCGATAGCTGTCTTTGAATTGTCGCGCTGCGGTTTCATAATCGCCTTGCGCAAAATGTTCAGCGGCTTTTTGTTCTTGATTGCTAAACCAGCTTGCTTGCACGGCGGGGGCAAATAGACAGAGCAGAAAAATGTATTTCATATTAACCTCGCAATAACTGCGTACCGCGCCGAAAACGCTGAACTAACAACAGTGCCATTAACAACACCAGCCAATAATAATGCTCGCGCCATACGCGGATCGGGTTATTTTGCAAAATCGGCGGGGCATCATTTTGCAGGCGCGCTAACAATGCTTGCGTGTCTGCATCACGATAATCTGCCCGCACATATAGCCCATTACCCGCACGGCTTAAGGCTTGCAGTTGGGTTTCTTGTAACTGCGATATCACGGGTTGCCCTTGTGAATCGCGTAGCCAATCGCCCTGCGGTGCTGGGACGCGCCCGCCTTCTACAGTGCCAATGCCTAGCACGTAAAACCGAATATCTTGTCGCCCCAGTTGTTCTATGCGTTGAATTAAATCAGGTTCAGGAAAATCGCCATCGCTGAGTAGCAAAATCGAGCGCGAATTGCCGAGCGGCTGTGCGGCGAGTAGCTGCGCGGCGCGGTCTAGGGCATGGCTTAAGCGACTGCCCTGCAATTGCACCATATTGGTATCCAGCGATTTTAGTACATGCTTTAAGGTTTGCGTATCATCGGTAATCGGTGCGACCACATGCGCGACGGTGGCAAAGACGACCAGTCCGGCGCGTACTCCGCTACGCATTGTCATTAAATCTTCCACTTCTTGTCGCGCTCTGACTAGGCGTGAAGGCTTCACGTCTCTGACGCTCATTGAACGCGATAAATCGAACACGATCACTACATCCGAGCCGGGCTGAAAGACTTGAATATCGGTGTAATTCCAGCGCGGTCCGGCCATGGCTAAAACGCCCAAAGCCCATAGCAGTGTCCACAACAGCAAACTGCGCTGCTGCTGTGCTTGGGCGTTTTGCGGCTGCATGAGCAGATGTGGCAAGAGCTGCGCATCGGCGTATCGGCGCATACGTGCTGCGCGTTCTTGCGCTATTCGTTGTCCGGGCGGTAGCCGCCATAAAATAATGGGAATCAGCAGCGCGTATAGCCACAGCGGATAGGCGAAATGGAAACCAGAGGGGTCTGAAGGCATGGTGTTTAATGGGGACCGTTTTTGGAGGGAGCTGTTTATTTCTATCTATTGGGTTGATGTGGGATTAAGCGGGCGTTTGCCTAAGGCTTGATGCAGTGCGCGTAAGGCTTGACCGCGATGGCTGAGTTGATTTTTTTGCGCGGGCTTGAGTTGTGCTGCTGAACAGTCAAATTCAGGCACATAAAACAGCGGATCATAGCCAAAACCATTGTCGCCTTGCGCCGCGTTGAGAATGCGCCCTTCCCAACTGCCCTGGCAAATCAGCGGTGTTGCATCAGCGGCGTGGCGCATATAAACCAGTACGCACTGAAAACGTGCAGTGCGCTGTTCGGGCGGCGTGTCTTGCAGTTGATCAAGCAATAATGCGCAATTTTGCGCATCGCTGGCATCCGCACCGGCGAAACGCGCAGAATAAATCCCCGGCGCTCCGTTTAGGGCATCGACCTCTATGCCTGAATCATCAGCCAGCGCGGGTAATTCGCTGAATTTGCAGGCATGGCGGGCTTTGAGTATGGCGTTTTCGACAAAACTCAAGCCAGTTTCCGCAACGCTTTCCAGATTAAACGCGCTTTGCGGCACTATTTCATAGCCCAAATCGCCCAGCAAGCTGTTAAATTCTCTGACTTTGCCCGCGTTGTTACTGGCTAAGACCCATTTCTGCATGAGTAACCTCCTAAAAAATCTTGAATGATTTGAATTTGTCCCGCTTCCATCAATGCCGGCGTGGGAGCGGCTGACTTCCAAGTCAGCCAAGCGGCGGAGCCGCTTCAATCGCCTACGGCGATTTGGCTAAGCTGGAGCTTAGCCACTCCCAGCTCCAGATTAAACACTGCATGAGTCATCTCCTAAAAAATCTTGAATGATTTGAATTTGTCCCGCTTCCATCAATGCCGGAGCGTGACCTGTGTCTGGGATATGCACGACTTGCATGTGTGGGTGGCTTTGCTGCATAAGCGCAATGGTGTCAGGCAACAACAAATCAGACTCCAGCCCGTGCAGTAATAATACCGGGCAGCGCACCCGCTGCCATACGGTCCCCAGATCAACTTCATCAATGTTATCAGTAAAAGCCTGTCGAATTTGTGCATCATAATGTAAACGGTAACAGCCATCACTGTGTAGGCGGGTGCTATGTCGGGTCAAATGCTGCCATTGCGCATCGCTCAGTCGTCCAAACGGCGCGTGAATGTCGCGCAAGTAAGTTTCTGCCTGGGCTAAATCGCTGAACATCGGCGCGGGTTGTTGTAAATAAGCGGCAATGCGTTGCAAAGCGGCTTGCGGCAAGAACGCACCAATGTCGTTGATGATGAGGCGATGAATAGGGGAATGCTCTCGCGCCGCCAGCATCATGCCGATTAAGCCGCCCATAGAAGTGCCAAGCCAATCCAGCAATGTTATGTGCAAATTCTCTAGTAACAATAACATATCATTGACATACAGGGTATCGTTGTAATCTTGGGGACGCGCTAACCAGTCGCTATCGCCGCGCCCCGCCATGTCCGGGCAGATAATCCGATAATCTCGCGCTAGAGTAGCTGCTAAGCTATCAAAATCGTGGCTATTGCGGGTTAAGCCGTGTACACAAAACAGAATACGCAGATTGTCAGCATCGCCCCATTGGCGATAATGCAGTTGATGTCCCTGCGCACTATCGGGGCAGTGAATGGAATGTTCAGTATAAGGTGTCATGGGTGATAGGGTGTAGGGCGCATAAGCGATAGCGTCATGCGCCCGTGGGCTGGGCTTTCCTTTGGCAATCCGTGAGATAAGCCATTTTGCGGGAAGTTAGCCGCCTGTAAGCGTGGGTTTCCACAAGTTAGGCTCAGGACGAAAATCTTTGAATGTCTCCCAGCTTTGTCGCTGCATCTGCGCGGCTACACGCGGTTTCGGAAAGCCGGGTAACTGGTTGGAAGTCCAACGTCCTTCGGCTTCTAATTGCTTCATGGCGAGGTGTAACAAACGATCATCCGCCCATTCTTCCACGTATTTGTCTGCATCTTGGCTGCGCTCGTTTTGCAAAATCCCTTGCGCTTTCCATTGTCGTGCGCAGGCTTTGAGATGCTTGATCATTTCATCATTAATGCGCCCATCCCATACCACCATGTCTAGCGTGGCGCGAATCACCGCAGGCGGCACTTCAGAAATATCCGTCCAAATAAAATACGCCGCTGTGTCCGCGTCATTGGTCATCATATCGCGGCATTCTTCTTCAGATTTCAAATATGCCGCCATCACGTCCGGACGCTCGCGCAGCCAATCGTGAATCGCCAAGGTTGCACCAACATCGTGGAAAAATTTGACTTCTAATTCGGGATAATATTGTTTGCTGGTATTCGGCATGTCCTGTCCGGTCATCCAGCGCGTTGCCACGCCTTTCATTTCCATCCAAGACGGGTAAGGCTCCCAAAATGCCGTCGCGTGAACCGCACCGCTGCGCAACGAAGCCATTTGTTGATCAATAGATTGGTTATGCAGTTGCGTTTTGACACCAAACTCGTGCATCCAAGTGAGGATTTGTCGATGCGAAAACGAACCAAATGCAGTAGCCACAGGTTTGTCTTGCAAATCTTGCGGGTCTTTAACCGTGCCGTCCTGTAGATACTTGTTTGGCACACAAAGGCTGCCAAATTCGCCTAAATCATAACCGCTGGCAGAGACAAAATCAGCACGAACTTTGTCGCCGTTGCTAAGTCCGGGCGTATCCGACATATAACCAAACTGGTTTTTACCCGCGAACATATTGTTATTAATCAAGGGTCCCGACAAGGCGCGAAACCACACCACACGGCTGCCTTTGGGCAGATAATTTAACAATAGCTGCGCTTGTTTATTGACGCTGGCTGTCCAGTGAATAGTGCCATAAGGTTGATAGCCAATGGTCATCAGCACCGGTTCGCCGATTTTGCCAAACGCGCCTGTGGGCGTGCCGTATTTGCTGCTGATTTCTAACCAATCATCGCTGATATTTTTCTCCGATTGCGCGTAGGCGCGCCCACCGACCGGCGATGGCAGCAGACTTAATACCGTGGGCAATGCCAGCCCCATGCTGGTGTATTTGAGAAATTGCCGACGACTTTGTTGTACTCGTGACAAGATTTCTTTTTTTTCAGACATAAAACCTCCTTAACTACTCGGTGCTATTAGAAACTTCAACTGGGGGTGCTTGAACCGGTAAATAAATAGCGAATGTGCTGCCCTGCTTGGGCGTGCTTTCAATGGCAATATGACCGCCCAGCAGTTGAGTGAAATATTTAGTAATGGTCAAACCCAAACCCGTACCGCCATATTTGCGTGTGGTTGACACATCCGCTTGGGTGAAAGGCTCAAAGATTTTAGCTTTCTGCTCATCATCTAAACCAATGCCGGTATCCCGAATACGAAACAGGATAAAATCCTCACTCCCTTCTTGGTGTGGTTGGGCATAAATAGACACGCTACCCTCATGGGTGAATTTACAGGCATTACTCAACAAATTAAGTAAAATTTGCCGCACCTTGGTTAAATCACTGTGCATTTCGCTCATATTATTATCACACTGCATGTCCAATTGATTATTATTTTTTTCGGCAATCGGATAAATGGTACTGACCAGATCATCGATTAAATCTACCACATTAAAATTTTCATAAAAAACCGTCATCCGTCCTGCTTCAATTTTTGAAATATCTAATACACCGTTAATTAACTCCAATAAGTGTTTACCTGAATGCAAAATACGCTTAATATCTGCGCAGCGTTCAATCTCACCAACCGCAATGCCGCGTTCATCTGCTTCATCCATCGCATCATCTAATAACATTTCGCTGTAGCCAATGATGGCATTCAACGGTGTGCGCAATTCATGGCTCATATTCGCCAGAAAGCGACTTTTAGAGACGCTGGCTTGTTCTGCAATATCTTTAGCTTGTTCTAATGCTTCATTGGCTGCACGTAGCTTTTGTGTGCGTTCAATGACCCGTATTTCTAGTTCATCCCGCGCTTCTTGTAATGCGTGAGTACGCTCGGCAACCTTTTGCTCTAGTTCCAAATGATGTTGCCGTTCCTGTGCAATAAAGCGCAAATACAAACGTACTCTACTGATCAGTTGCGGCGTATCAATCGGCTTGGTTAAATAATCTGTCGCGCCCACCTCAAAGCCTTTGCGCTGAAACTCTTCTGATTTATAAGCCGCACTTAAAAATACAATCGGAATATGCGCAGTGTGCTTAAAAGAAAGAATCAGTGTAGCCGTTTCAAAACCATCCATTTCAGGCATCTGTACATCTAACAAAATTAAATCAATGGGTTCACTTAATAAAAGCCGCAAAGCCTCCTGTCCGGAATTCGCTTCAGTGATCTGAATGCCGCTTAAATGCTCGCTCAACAAAGCCCGTAAGGTGAACAAATTATTAGGGTTATCATCCACTATAAGAATGCAGAAATCATTAAACACCGGCATTACTGTGTTCTCCCCTGCAAAAATTGCGTCTCCCAATCGTTGCACAAACTGCGCACTATAGATTCCTCCGGTAATTGATGTGCATACGCCAACGTCTGCCAAGTGCGCGTCAAACGTGCGCAATACTGACTGCGTGTCTGCGCTTGAGTACGTTTAATGAGGCGCAAACATTCACCCTCTGTCGCGCTATCGGGCAAACACAAACCTTCATGCTGGCGCAAATACTCAAGGCTGGCACGATACAGCAAGCTGACAGCAGCGCGTGGCTGTCCTTGTTGCCAAAACAACCAAGCCGCTTGCGCGGGTTGCTCGGCAAGCATCTGGTTATTTTGCAACATCATCTCCAATTCAGTGAGCGGCACCGCCTGCCGCCGCTGCTTGCGCCACAAACGCCCATGTGTATGACGATATAACGCCCATAGCAATGCCAGCAAGCCCAATAATAACAAAGCCCACAACAGGAGTTCAGCCAATTGCGCCAACCACAATAGCCAATGGCTCGGCAGACTAAACCAGTCAGATTCCTCAACATCGCGCTCTTCTGCCTCCCTACGAGATAAACGCCGCCACACTTCCGACGGCAAATCCACCACCCGATTTTTTTCCTCCGCGCTGTGCTTTTGATTTTTATAACGCCATTCCGTCACTGTTTTGCGTGTTTGAAAATCCTCATGCTGCAAAATCTCTTGTATATGCTGGCGCACCTGCTGCTGCTCGACGGGCGTTGCCGCGCTGCAAGATATGCTGCTTAAGCTCATAAAAATAAAGTAAAAAAATACAAAAATTGGCTTGCATGAAAGCGGCAAAATGATCATATTTGCAGTCATTGAAAAGTATTATCTCGGATTACGCGAACGGTTTTTTTGGCTCAACACTTTGACTCGACGCATAAGTAATCCAGCGAACAAGCTGTTTTTTCGTGTTTTAAAACCTCAAAACCGGTGACAAACAAGCTCTTGCGTAATATCAGTGATGATATGCAGACGTTATGCGTTTCGCATATTGTGACATTCCGTTATAACACAGGAAATATAGAAATTGATCACAATAACAAGAAATTCCTCTCGTTCCCACGCTCTGCGTGGGAACGCTGGTGTGACGCTCTGCGTCATAGCGGCGCGGAGTACCGCTTCTACACACCCAGTGTAGAACACCGGGAGCGAGAAAAACCCGCCGTTTTTCTGCTGAGTAAATTATACTCAAGTAAGCCTTCACTGGCTTCCCCGAAAAACCTGACAGGTCTCAAAGACCAGTCAGATTTGAGTGCCAGGGTGTGAATGGTTACATACTCAAGTCTTTTTCTCGTTCCCAAGTGCTACCTGGGAATGCCATCTTGACCGCGTTGCGGTCTGTACGACAACAGCTTTGTAGGGTTTGCACCGCGTCTTTTTGCGGCGCGAACGCGGACAGGTCGGCATTGCCTGCGTGCGCGACGATAAAGATGTCGCGCACCCTTGTATCTTAACCCCATTCATGGT
>CAZOSP010000029.1:0-34094 GCA_964582525.1 uncultured Thiomargarita sp.
GGGTAACTGTGGGCTATTTTAACAGGGTTTTGATGCGGGCGGGAACTGCTGATAAGCCAACGATACCCATCACTAGAAAAAATAGCCAAACGCCTGTGTATTCCCAAGTTGAACGAAATATACAACGCCGAGTTCCCTGCATAACCAGTTTATGGGTACAAAAGCTGGTGTATCCATTTCCATTTAGTGTCCATTCGGTTTGCGTCGCAATGGGATCACCAGACTGTTCGGGATCAAAATCTTCTTGATAACTGGATTTTTTTACTGAATCGACTTTAGTGTCTAAATTCTGTGGCTTTGCCTGCGCGACTGGCGTTTGGGCTGAAGCTTGGGGTTTGCTTTTAAGCGGGATGATTTGCTCAGTGTCAGAGGGGGTTTTATCTGGATGTTGTAACTGTGCGTCATAAGCACGGCGTTTTTCGGTATCGGATAATACTGCAATTGCCTGTTTGACATGCTGAATCTGTTGTTGAGTAGCGACTTTAATGGCGTCTACTGAGGCGGTTGGCGATACGCCTAGCATACGGTAATAATTGTCTAGCTCGGCTCCTGATTGAAGTGGAAGGTTGTTGTCATAAGCTGCTCTTTGGTCGGGATCGGATAAAACAGTATAGATTTTTTTCAGTTGATTTAATTGATTTTGTGCGGCGTACTTGATGTCTGCGGGCGTTGCGGCGGGCGCAATGTTTAGCAGACGATAATAATCTTGCTTCATGGGTAGATTCTCCAATCTTTAAGAACAGCATTTCTAAAAACCTAATGAGGCGAATAAAAGACCATTATAGCCTACAAGCGTACTGATTGTGTAAAGTATCGAGCAAGGTAGGATGCGGTGAGCGTCTTTTTGCGAACCGCATCATGCGGGAGAAAGGTGATTGATGCGGTTCGTACCTCACTGCATCCTACCTTGCTATGAAATAGGTAGATTGAATTGATCACGAAGCACAACAAGAGACATGATTATGGTGACGAAGGCAACCCTGAAAAAAGAAATTGACCAACTGGACGATAGCTATCTTGAACTGGTCTATACCATGTTGCGCGAGTTCCAGCGCAGTGCTTCGATAGACCAAGCGTCTGACACAAAGCATGATCCTGTACAGCATTCACGGGCGATTGACTATGCCGTGAACGAGGACTTGCGTGATGTGAGGCCATTTGCTGAGGTCGCTGATGCCGGAGTCTATGTGAACGAGTTGCGCCGCCAGTGGCGGGGAATGGGGCATGGCTGATAGTTTCTTTTGCGATACCAGCCTGATTATAGACCTTATCAATGGTCGCAATGACTTGGCTTCGTAGGGTTTGCGCCGCGTCTTTTTGCGGCGCGAACGCGGATAGCTCGGCATTGCCCGCGTGTGCGCCGAAAAGATGGCGCACACCCTACTTGACTGAAGGCGAGTACAGTGCGGAATCATTTCATTTGGAAAACACCGAATGGCCTGCGCTAGTCGTTGTAGAAACTGGCATTTTAGTTCCTCGATCAAAACCGTCGATGATTAAGAAAAAAACCTAACGAACCGCTCCAGCCGACCGCTTTACGCGGCGCGGAAATTTTCGGCATGTTTTATGTTCGGTGCGCCGCGTAAAGCGTCGGCTGAACAAAGGGTGAACAAAGGAACAAAGGGGAAAGGAACAAAGAACAAAGGGGACGCTTCCCTTTTTTCTGTTCTTTTCATATGGCATTACCCACAAAAAGGGAAGCGTCCCCTTCGTTCCCCTTCGTTCTTTTCGGTTTATTTTTAGGTCTGTGGCGGCGGGTGTCGGCTTAGCTCAGGCGTTATACTGCAAAAGGAGTATGTAAAAATGGAAATGCGAAGAATTATTGGACTTCTTTTAGTAATATTTGGAGGACTGTTAACTTTTGCTATCTTAGTTGGGGTAATGAGTAGTAAAGAGCTACCATTTATGGTGCTAGTAATAGCTCTTTTTGGTATCTGGCTAATTAAAATTGGATTAGAAAAAATTAAAAATAAAAAAATTGATTTGAGTTTTCTGTTGGTAAATGATAAGCCATCTTCAGTTACCTCTCAAGAAGAATCTCTTATGTCAGGAAAAAACTGGTTGTCAAATTTGCTAGATAAACTGGAAGATTTGGAAGTTAAAATGATTTATGGTGTTTTCCAGTTTATTTTTTGGAAAGTACCAAAATTTATAAAAGATACTTTAATTAACTGGTTTCCAACTTTAGTTAAATTAATTAAAGTTATATTTTTGTTTTTAGTGTGGTTAGCTATAATTTCTAGTCCTTTAATATATTTTGTATATACAAATTATGATAGTGAGCAAATTAGCGAGTCATTTGCAAGGTTTAGCGATAGTGAATATTTAATTGTGACATTTTGGATTGTAATTGGGTTAATTGGTTCTATTTGGGGAATTTTTCATTTACATAGAAAACAGTATGATTGGTTCAAATCAATAAAAAGTTTTGTGCTTCATAGAAATAAATAAATTAACCAAAAATAACCATATTGCATTTTTTCTAACTTATCGCTCAAGGCCGACCGCCCGCCGTCGGGCTTTTGAACAAGGAACAAAGGGGACGCTTCCCTTTTTTCTGTTCTTTTCATATGGCATTACCCACAAAAAGGGAAGCGTCCCCTTCGTTTACCCTTCGTTTACGTTTACGCCCATACCCCGCCTTGAGCGGCGTACAAGGCATGAGAACGACTTACACTGTACTGACTACACCATTTTGTAACACAAAACGCTGTTGCGTCACTTGTGCTGCCAGCACTTCGGGCTGTTCATAATAAGCCGCGTTGACTAATTCGGCGGGAAGCAGGTGGAAGGTGGCTTGCACTTGCGCGGCATCCACTTGCAACATGATAAAACCATGCTGGCGGGTGTCGGCAAAGGTCAAATTGGGTGCGAAGTTCTGCATGAGTTGTTCAAAATTGCTGGTCAACAGGGCTTGTAAGCCGGCTTGCTGTTCGGGGGTGAAGGCGGCACCTAGACTGCGCACCGCGTCTTGCCCAAACTCAAAAAAAGTCCCGGATGAGATGGCGGGTGAGGTGAAATCCACTACGCCGCCGTGATCCACCACGTAAGCAGAATGAATGTCACCGGCGAACAGGAAAGCATTGCCGCGTTGGCGTAACTGTTCTAACAATTCTTTGCGTTTATTGGGGAAGCCGTCCCAGTGATCGACATTGAGATAAAAGGCGGCTTGAAAAGCTTCGGGAATGGCTGCATTGCCGCTGAAATCCCAGCCTAGCGTGGCGGTGGATACTGAGCTGGCTAAGCCAATGAATTTGGCGGGCGAGGTTTGGATTTTTTGCCATAGCCAGTTTTCTTGCGTTGCACCAAATACGTCTTCGGCGCGTTGTCCGGATTGGAGTTGTTGCGCGTAATGATAGGCGGCGTACAGGTCAAAAGTGGGTTTGACTACGCCGTAACGTGCGCCAAACTCGGTGAAATTGGCTTGTTTGCCTAAGTGCAAATAGGCAATGCCGGTGTCGAGGCTGGCGTAGGTGGCATCATCTATCGCGGCAATCGGGTCACCGCCGATTAAGCCCGCAGCAACGGCTTGGTTGTATTGTGCGACGATTTGATTGAAGACAAAGGCACTGAATTTGCCGGAGGCGGCTTGGGTGGCTTTGGCGACAGCGGCTGCTTGGGATAAGCCATCATTCATAAAACTTTGCGTCAACAGGGGGACAAAGGCGGCTTGGTAAGCGTTCCAAGGCGCGACCTGCATATCTACATAAGGCCCAAACAGGGTTTTTTGTGCCGCATAAATCGCTGCACCATTGCCCGGACTTTGTAGGTTGAATACGGCAATCAGTGCGTCCTTGTCCATCACCACTGTGCCGGGGAAGGCATCTTCAGGAATTAAATGATCGGGGCGGAAGCTGCGGTAATCGGTCAGCAGTAGATGTAAATTTTGCCCAAATTGCAGGTCGCGGTATAAGCGCGTGTGCGGGAATAATTTGCTGCTCGGCGTGGTGAACGCTTGGGTTAAGCCGACATCTTCGTCATCAATCGGCATGTATTCAAAAAACACCTGCTCGGCATTTTGGCGACGTTCTGGGGTATTTTCTGCTTTTATTTCATTGTGATAGGTGGCAGTCGCGCCGTAGCAGTCATCGGAATATTCGTGGTCATCCCAAATGGCTATCAGGGGAAAACGCTCGTGGACTTTTTGTAACATGGCATCGCCGCGATAAATGTGATAAAGGTCGCGGTAATTCGACAGGCTGGCGGCAGCAAAAAAGGCGGTTTCGCCGCTACCCAGCGCGATGGCTTCTTCGGGCTTGCTGAAGTTCACGGTGCGCGTTGAGCCGACTCGCTGGAAACTCGGATCGCCGGTGGTTTCATAAATATAATCACCGACATAGACAACAAAATCCGGCTCTTCGCTTTGTGCCAACAGCCACGCCAGCGCGTTGTAATAACGTCCGACATAATCTTGACAATTCAGCACCGCAAAACGCACGGCGACATCTTCGTTGGATGCCGGCGCGGTTTTGGTGCGTCCCGTATTTGAATGATACAAATTATTGTTTTTACTGTATAAAAATCGATAATGATAAGTGGTATAAGGCTGTAAATCGGTTAATTTAACTTTAATACAGTGATCATGCGCCGCTTCCGCACTTAAATCCGTTTGCTCTACCACGAGATTGTTGAACGCCGCATCGGTGGCGACTTGTAACTGCAAAGAGGCGTTTTGCTGGGTGACTTGTAAATCGCTGTCTTGCAGGCGCGTCCATAGAATAACGCTAGAGGATTTGGGATCACCAGAGGCGACTGATTGCGGGAAAAATTGCGTACCTGCCACGCTGTTAGGCAGGGTGCTGGGGACGGTATCATCATCATCATCGCAAGCGTTAAGCTGTAGAGCAACGGCACTGACGAGGGTTATTTTGAGAAAATCACGGCGGCTGAATGGGGACATGCGATAGCTCCTGTAAATAATGAGAGACTTAAATTATCGCACTATAGCCTGATTGTGTGAAATGTATATAACTGCGCTAGCGATGATGCGGAAATGTCTATTGCAGACAAAGACGCAGGTGCAGGTTTATTCTGTCCTGCCAATAGCGTGATGGAAAAAGTTTTGAATTTGTTGTTGCAGGGTGTCGGTTTGCTTGTTTTCGCTGATTAAATGGTTGATTTGTTGCAGCAAGTCTTGTTTTTCGTAGGATTGTTTGCGTAGTACGCTATCGACACAGCCTTGCAGGCGTTCTTGTTCTTCAGCGGTTAAATAGTTGGAAGTCAGCACGACGACTGGCAGAGATTGCCAGGCGGGACGCGAGCGCATACGCAGTAAAAATTCGTAACCGTCCATCACCGGCATACTCAAATCTAGCAAAATCAAATCGGGCAATGGATCGTTTTGCAGGCGTTCTAGGGCGATCCCGCCGTGTTCGGCTTCGAGCGTTTTCCAACCTTGTTGTTGCAATAAATCAAGCATTAATTCACGCAAAATCGGATCGTCTTCTACCACCATGATGCAGCCATTGGATGCGTCACTGGTATCGGGGCTGCGTTTTATTTGATAGCGATCCAGAATGTTGGCTAATTGATATTTGTTCAGTGGTTTAAGCAAATAGTCGGTCGCTCCCATCGCGTAACCCATCTGTTTGTCTTCTTCGATGGATGTCATAATCACCGGAATTTCGCTTAAAACTGCGTCGGCTTTGAGTTGCGATAATAAATCCCAGCTATCGGTATCGGGCATTTGCCCTTCAAGTATGATGGCATCGGGCTTGAGTTTATGCGCGAGGCGTAAGCCGTCTTCGCCGCCTTCGGTAGTGGCGACTGCGTAACCTAAACCGGATAAATAATTGAATAATAATTCGCGGGTGCTGGCTTCGTGATCAATGATTAACACCACGCCGTCTTCTGGTTTTTCTTTTGCTGTTGCTGTGGACTCGCTGTCTGCTTCTGTTCGCGCTTGAGCTGTTGCTGGTTTCTCGACGGCTTCTAGCGGATTTTCTAGGACTTTTTTCGGTAGGCGTAAAACGAAAGTACTGCCTTCGCCAAAGGTGCTTTCAACATTGACTGTGCCGCCCATCATGGCTACAAATTCTCTGGTGATGGTTAAGCCTAAGCCGGTGCCGCCGTATTTGCGGGTGGTGGAGGAATCGGCTTGGGTGAAGGGGTCAAACACTTTGCCCACTTGTTCCGGGGTCATGCCGATGCCGTTGTCAATCACGTAAAAGGTGTAGTGCTTGTTGCTGTTTTTGATGCGCACTATGATTTTGCCTTGTTCGGTGAATTTGGCGGCATTGCTGATGAGGTTTAACAGCATTTGGCGTACTTTGGTTTCGTCGGCATAGATTGTGTCGGCTTGTTGCGGGTCAGTGCCTTGCCATTCAAATAATAGTTGATTGTTTTTCTTGTGCACCAGCGGACTGACGGTGGCTTCAATGTCTTTAAGCAGTTGTACAATGGAAAATTCGCTTAAAGATAAGCCCATTTTGCGTGATTCAATTTTGGATAAATCGAGAATGTCATTAATTAAACTGAGCAAATGATTGCCGGCGGCATGAATTTTATCTAAATCAGACACAAAGTCTTCTAAGCCGTCTTCTTTGGCTTCTTCGGCAAGCATTTCGCTGTAGCCAATAATGGCGTTCATGGGGGTGCGCAGTTCGTGGCTCATGTTGGCGAGAAATTGGCTTTTGGCTAAATTCGCCGCTTCTGCGATGGTTTTTTCATGGATTAATTGTTGGTGCAGTAAATACAGGGATAAATGGGTTTGTACCCGCGCCAGTAGTTCTTCTTCTTGGCAGGGCTTGTCAACATAATCCACCGCGCCCACAGTGAAGGCACGTAATCGATCCTGTGGTTTGTCAAGGGTGGAGAAGAACAGTATCGGTATGTCGCGCAGGCTTTCTTCTTGTTTGAGGCGGCGGCAGGTTTCAAAGCCGTCCCAGCCCGGCATGTTGATGTCTAATAAAATTAATGCGGGCTGACGCTGTAGGGCGATGTTTACGCCTTCGCGCCCATTGCGTGCCAGCATCACTTGATAGCCTTGCTTAGATAACACTTCATTGGCAAAGGCTAGATGCACTAAACCATCATCAATGACTAAAATTTTTGCTTGTGTATTGGACATTGGTGAAACCTTAATGTCATCCTGCATGATTCTTTTCTAGGTCGGAGGTGTAAGGTAAACGCAAAACAAAGGTTGACCCTACGCCCTCTTCACTGCTGACACGCAGCTCGCCGCCTAAACGCTTGCATAAACTGTTAGCATAAACCAATCCGCTGCCGGTGCCGCCGTAACGGCGACTGCTGGAGTTGTCTTGCTGGGAAAATAATTCGTCAAATATGTGTGTTTGCATTGGTGGGCTAATGCCGATGCCGTTATCGGTGACAGCGCATTGTAGCCAGTCTTGCGCGGCTTCTTGTACGCGCTCGACTTCTAAGACAATATAGCCATTTTGCGTAAATTTGCAGGCATTGTCTAATAACTCGGAGAGAATTTTAGAGGCTTTTTCGGGGTCGGTGTGAATTGTGCCTAAATTGTTCGCGCAATGCACGTCTAAAACATTATTGCGTGCCGTGCTTTGTTGGTAGAGCGGCATGACTATTTCAGCAACCCATTCGTCTATGACCACTGATTGGGTTTGAAAATGTAATTCGTTGGCGTGCAAACTGGCTAATTCTAATAATCGCTTGAGCAGACCATGCAAATGTTCTCCCGCCTGACTAATGTCTTGCAAGGCTTGCTGTAGGCGCGCTGGTTCAATCGCTTCGTTTTCTAATTCTAGTAGTTGCACAGTCCCTAAGATGCCATTCAAGGGGGTGAGCATTTCGTGGCTCATGGTGGTGAGAAACCTGCTTTTACTCTGTTCTGCGGCTTTTGCCGCAGTTTGAGCGATTTCTAGCTGTTGCAAACGCTGCTTAAATTGGGCGTTGGTGAGCATGTAATCTTCATGCCGCGAGGCGATTTCACAGACCTGACGCAGTTGCTCGGCGCGAAACGGCTTAGGCAAAAAATCTACCGCGCCGTTTAACATCAAATGCAGGGCTTGGCTGGCGGAGCTGTGCGCGGTCATCATTATAACCGGTTGCTTGGGGCGTACTGCCATGATTTTTACCAGCACTTGATCACCTGACATCTGCGGTAGCATTAAATCTAGCAGGACTAAATTATGTCGTCGCGCCTGCCAAGCTTCTAAACCTGCCCTGCCGTCAAAAGCCAGTTCAATGTCAAAGCGTTGTTGTAATACGCGCTCTATGAGGTGGGCAGTATCTTCATGGTCTTCAATGACTAGCAGGGTTGACTGCAAAGGACGCTGGGCTTGGGTGGCTAGTAATTGCGTCACGACCGTCGGCAGCTTGCGATATTCTACGAAAGGCAAAAAACGATTAACGCCGTATTCCTTGGCGGTAATTTCGGCAATATGTTCGCTGTAAGTCGATGAGACGACAATGACGGGAATGCTTGCCCGCGAATGCAATACACCCGAGCGCAAAATACGGGTTAAACGCCAGCCATCTAATTGCGCTAGCAAAATATCTGTAATCAGCAGTTGCACGCTTTCAGTATTTAATATTTGCGCTGCCGCCATACCATTTTCAACGGCTGTCAGGTATTCGAATCCCTGTTGTCGTAGCACCTGCTGCAATGCCAGACGTGCTGCGTCGTCGGCATTGGCAATCAGGATATGGGGCATCATGTCCATAGTGACATTGAGTGGGTTAGCATTCAGTGAGTATGTTTGTTTTTAGGGGTTTTTAGCGGGCGTTAACACTAAACGGTGAATAGCTTCTATATAATAGGTTTTCTTTTCTTCACGCTGTACATAGCCATAAATCAGCGGTTCATGGAGTTTTATTGCATCATGCAAATGCCCATTACAAAAACGCCCTAACTGTACATTGATGTCTTTTCCCCATACCGTATCACCTCTTTTTCCTTCTAATAAGTGCAGCATCCAACCGTCTTCGGAATGCTTGCTAAAATACATTTGCGCCATACGAAAGCCTCGCGCCCAGACTTCTTCATCATCATACAATTGTTTGCCCGGGGGCGGTGCGCATAAGGCTTGTAACTCGCCATTCATGCCGTCAATAGGTTGTGTATCGAGCATAATTTTATCGGTTTGCGCGTTTTCTAGTTTTTTCTGTGAGGAGAAAAAAATCAATACCTCGCGCCCCGCGTGTTGATGGAGATTCTTGAGTTGATCCGCTTCAGCAGAAAATCGAAAAACTTCGCCGCTGCGCGTATGGCAATAGGCTTCTAGGGATTTATCCTCCTTACGCGAAAAAAAACCGCCGGAACTTTTAAATGAAGCGTGTACCAGTGTGCAAGCAATCATTTCTTTGGCGTTATAGATGGTTTCACCGGCTTGCGTAGAAAAAGCCTCATCCGGACTCTGAGTCGCATCAGCCCAGGCTTGACTGCTCAGAAACACGCACAATCCACACATAAAACCTAACATTTTCATTCTCATTCTCCTTAAATAAAATAGCTGCCCCCGTGCAAAACCTGACTGAGAGGGGCGTGAACGCTTACGATGGCTGTCTAAAAAATAGCCTCAGTTTATCTGATTGAGATATTGTCGCGCTTGGCGGCACAGTTTGCCGTGCCCGAAAAATAATTGCAGGCGACTGCCGCCTTTTTGTTGCCACAGCACCGAAGAACGCACTCCCGCCAGCAATAAAGCGCGGACTTTGTTGGCATTATCAGGGTTTTGTAAATACCTGGGATCGCCGTGGACTTGGATACGGTAGGTAAAAGTGCCGAGCGTTTGCGTGTAAATGTCGGCAAAACGGGCGATCATATTGGTGTGGGTGGCACTGCCGAACACTTTGACTTGTTCAATAGCTTGCTCAATGCCGCTGCGGATTTTTTCCAATAAATCCTGCCGCTTTTTTAAGCTTTGTTCGACTGCCAACACGCTAAAAGCGTAACGGAACACTTCAGGATCACGCAATTCAACCTGTTTACCCAGTTCTGCACACAGGGCATTTAAGCCAAGCTGCACACCAACGACACCGCTATACACTGCTTCTGTGGAATCGGCATCCAATTTCAACAGGCTTTCCATGCTGGCTTTGAAGGCGTTTTCTTCCACGCGCCCTTGACGCGCTAATTGTTTGACCAGCGTGGCGGTTTGAAAAACGCCGGCTAAGGCTAATGTTCTGTGTTCTATGGACATAATAAACCTACGATAAACAATGATTTTATGGCTTGAGTTGCCATTGTGTAATGCCAAGTTTGGCAAGATAATGTGGATTTTCCAAGCGGATTTTTTGTGGCAGCCAATAGTCATCCACCCGCGTATAGCGTCCTAATTCGATCCTCCAGTCGTCTTGCTGCAAGCGCGCAAGCTGCCCGGCGGGGGTAAATTCCCGCGCTTGCGTGTGCAGTTCTGGCACGGGCAGCCCGCGCACCCAAAATAACAGGTGTCTGAGCGGCAAATGGATATGAGCTGCTTGCTTGAGCAACGCTTCGGGGGTATCAGCATGATAAGTCTGTTCGCCGGTATAGAGACTGACCCCCTGCGCGTCGCCTTGTAAACGTATCGCGCCCTGCCCCAGCGGACCTTGCAAGCGTAGTTGATAAGCCTCACCGCGCTGCTGCCAATGCACCCGCGCACTCCAACCATCATCTTGGCTATTGGCTACCAGGCTGGCGCGCAACTGCCAGTGGCTTAATTGCTGGAGTTGTGCTTGGTGCGCCTGCCAGCGTTTCAGCAATGCCGCATCAACTTCGACTGTGGGTGTCAGCGAGCAGGCAGGCAGAAAAAAGCCGATGACGAGAAGCCAGGCGAGACGAACAAAAGTTAAACGAAAAAATGCACACATCATCAGTGGTTATTGGACAAAAATTTCTGCATGGTTTTTTGTAAAATGTCGTGGTCAGGAAATTTGGCGTTCATCGTCTCCCACAAAATGCGGGCTTCTTCCTGTTTGCCGGCGTGCCACAAGACTTCGCCTAAATGCGCAGCGATTTCTGGGTCTGCCTGCCTGTTGAAAGCCTTGCGCAAGAAGGTAATAGCTTCATCGTAACGCTGCAAGCGATACATGACCCAGCCCATGCTGTCAAGGATGTGAAATGCGTCAGGGCGTTGTTGGTAGGCGCGTTGGATTAAATGTAGAGCTTCTTCATAACGATCCGTGCGGTCGGCGAGGGTGTAACCCAAGGCGTTCAACGTATCAATATTATTCGGTTCTAGTTCTAAAATGCGCCGAAAACGGGCTTCTAACAGGTCTAGTCTCTGCATTTTTTCAGCAATCATGCCCTGCATGTAGAGCAAATCGATATTGTCGGGATCGCGCTCCAGACCACTTTGATACACCTTAAAGGCTTTATCATACTGTTTTTGCTGTAGATAAATTTCAGCCTCTAATTGCAGCAGCTTAAATTCTTCCTCTGGTGTGGCGGGGGCGATGTCTTGAAAATCCGCCAACGCTTGGGCAAAACGCCCTTCCTTTAAGTGCAGCAAAACAATACGGTTATTGGCATTAAAATAATACTGCCCCTGATCAATTTGTCGATACCAGTTTAAGGCTTCAACCACTTGTTCGGCTTGCTCGGCACTCTGGGCTAAAAAATAACGCGCTGTATTGCGTTGTTCTGCGTCTTTAGCCCGCGCCAGCAAGGACTGAAAATACCCCTTAGCGATGTCAGGTGCTTCACTTTGCAAACTTAACAAGCCCAAAGTATAGAGTAGCTCGGTGTCTTCGGGATTGTCCGCCAAGAGTTTTTCAAACTGCCGTTGGGCTTGCTCGACCTGCGCGTTGCTGATCAACAAACGCGCATAGGTTAAACGCCAATCATCACGCTGCGGAAAAAGTGCCAATTGTTTAGCCAAAAAATCCAACACCTGCGGCACATTGCCTTGCTGATGTTGCAAACGCACATACAAAGTCACCGCATCTTCATGGGACGGCTGCAACGCCAGCAATTTTTCTAGTTGCGCAACAGCCGCCGGAATCTGCTCCGCACCCATCAGCAAACGCGCCTGTAAATACAGCAAATGCGTATCATGCGGACGACGTTTGAGCAATTCATCTAACACCTGCAAAGCCGTCGTATGATTGCCGCTTTGTTTGAGCAAACCGACCAAAGTCTCACTGCTATCGCCAATGCTTGAGCCTTCGGTATCGAGAATATGCTCTATTTGCGCCGCCGCTTGCGCGGATTTTTCCAAGCGCAACAAAGCCACCGTCAACACCTGCCGCGCTTTGATATTATCTGGAGCCAGCTCTAACCACAAACGCGCCGCTTGTTCGAGTGCCAGCATATCCTTACTAAACAAAGCGATACGGGCTGCACGCTCGGCAATATCAGCTTGGCGAGAGCGTTGTGCGACTTGCAAAAACTGCTCGGTGGAAGCGTGATAATGCCCCCGTGCGATACCCAGTTCACCCAGCAGCAAACGGTATAAATTATCTTGGTATTCGCGTGCCTGCTGCACTGAGGCAAACAGCGGCTCTATATCTTGAAAAGGACTATGTTCTAATGCTTCCTCAACAGGCTCAGGCTCAGAAGTAGCGGCACGTGGTGCTGATGGTGCAGTAGCCGGGACAGAATCGGGCGCGGGCGCGACGGGTGTGTTAATGCTGTGCGTCGCATCTGTGTTGACCGGATGCGGCGTATTGACGCACGCGCTCAAAGCCAGACACAGCACGCCAAGCACTGAAATACAAAAGGGTTTCGCCAAAGGTTTCGCAATCATTCTATTTAACTGTGGTTGACTGTCTTGAAGGTCAGGCTTTAGCATCTTTGCCTCATGCAAAAAAAAGCTATACAAATTAACCGCTTGAAAAACGCATTGCGGAAAATACTAAACGCCCATTAAAAAAACAAGCTGACAAAAAATCAGCCTACAATAATGCTTGTATTTGCAGATTACATCAAGCATATTAATCGGTTGTACTGTTAAAAGTCCCATTACACGCCATCTGGGGCTGGGAGTGCTAATCTCCAGATTAGCACCGCCGCCGTAGGCGGCGCGAAACGGCTACGCCGTTTGAGCTAAGTCTTACGATTAGCGCTCTCATAATTTTCCCATGAAAGATGGGGAACAGTATATCCACAACTCAAACCTACTAGGTATTGAAAGCCTAAAAGCCCAAAAGCCTAGAGGACTTGCGCCCGCGTGCTTTCGGGTATTATTTTGTGGTCATTTCTAACTGACGTGACGCAATAACAGAAAAAATCTATCAGTATCATAGCCACCGGGTTCAATATGCAACAACTCATCGCATTGGGTATTAATCATCATACGGCATCAGTCGATGTGCGTGAACGCCTGAGTTTCAGCGAAGCACAAATACCTGAAGCCCTGCGTGATTTACGCAAACACACCGCCATACAAGAAGCCGTCATCATCTCAACGTGCAACCGTACAGAAGTGTATTGTGGGGCAATAGCCAACGAGTGCAAAGTATTAGACTGGTTGAGCCACTATCGCGCCATGTCACAAGAACTTCTACAAAAATCCTTATATGTGCATCCCACCCAATCCGCAGTACGGCATTTATTGCGCGTAGCCAGCGGTCTTGATTCGATGATACTCGGCGAACCGCAAATTTTAGGACAACTAAAAAACGCCTACCGCATTGCGCAAAAATCCGGCAGCTTAGGCATGATGTTGAGCAAACTATTTCAACACAGTTTCGCCGTCGCCAAGCAAGTGCGCACCGACACCGCCATCAGCTCCAGTCCGGTCTCGGTGGCTTTTGCTGCGGTGCGTTTAGCCCAACAAATCTTTGGCGATCTGAAACCTCGTACCGCGCTGCTGATCGGTGCGGGTGAAACCATTGAACTGGCAGCCCGACATTTGCGCGAAAACCACTTAGGGCGTATGGTGGTTGCCAATCGCACCCTAGAGCGCGCCCGTCAACTCGCCATGAACATGGGCGGCTACGCCATCACCCTACCCGAAATCGACAACCACCTCGCCGAAGCCGATGTTGTCATCGCCTCAACCGGCAGCCCCACTGTCATTTTAACCGCTGAACAAGTAAAAAATGCCATCAAACAGCGCAAACACCGCCCCATGTTCATTGTTGACATCGCTGTGCCGCGTGATGTCGAATCCCGCGTTGGCGAATTAGAAGACGTATATTTATATACGGTTGATGACATGAACGACATTATTCAAGAAAACTTACGCTCACGCGCCCAAGCCGCACTACAAGCCGAAGAAATTATTGACACCCAAGTCGAACATTTCATGGGCTGGTTTAACTCGCTAGGCGCGGTAGAAACCATCTGCGACTTACGCTCACACATTAAAGCCGCACAAGCACGTCTTACCGAACAAGCCTTACAGAAATTAGCCGCTGGCAAAGACCCCAGCGACGTGATAAAACTACTCTCGCATCAACTGAGTAACACGGTATTGCACGAACCCTGTGTACAATTACGCCGTGCGGCTGCCAATGGTGATGAAGAATTTTTAAGCGTCACCCGGCAACTGTTTAATTTGCAAAACCAATAACCCGCAGACCTGCTACGGAACAACTCATCTGCCGATTAGCGCGAACCGTCAAGCTGTACACAGCACACTTGCTAAGTACATTTATTTCACATCTCTCAAGGAGAAACCTTATGTTGACAAAAACCCAAATCTTCCTCCCCGTATGCGCGGGAAGCCTGTTATTCCTCACCGCTTGCGGCTCTGCTCCGCCGATTCCGGTAGACAAAATCGCCAGCGTGGAAACCCTGATTGCCAGTGCCAGAGACAAAGAAGCCGACAGTCATGCAGCAGTTGAATTACTCAAGGCAGAACAGAAACTCGCCAAAGCTAAACAACTGATTGAAGAAAAACAAATGGAGCAAGCCCGTTTATTATTAGAACAAGCAATGGCGGATGCCAAATTAGCTGAATCAAAATCCGACACAGCACGGGCTATTAAAGTAGAAAAAGAAACAAAAGATTCGATAGATACCCTGAAAAAAGAAATAGAGCGTCAATAATTTTCGCTCATTCTCTGCCTTACTCACCCGATGAACAACACAAGGAAATACATCATGCAGAACCTAAAATTAACGCTGTTAGCCGTCAGTTGTGCCACTTTACTCGGTGCTTGTGCCAGCACCCCAGATGCCACCCCTAAACTATCCGCCGCGCAAGCCCTGTATGCACAGGCACAAGCCGATCCCAACATGAACAGCAGCTCGGTAGCGCAAAAAAATCTATATCTCGCTGGCGAAGCCCTCAAACAAGCACAAACCGCAGAAAATGCGGAAAAAATGGATCATTATGCCTATCTTGCTGAACAACAAACCCGGGAAGCCCTAGAAATAGCAAAACGCAAAGCCGCAGAACAAAACATCGAAAATCTCGGCAAAGAAAAAACAGAAGCTATCATGCAAGCCCGTGAAAAAGAAATCAACAAAGCCAAAGCAGAAGCAGAAGCGCGTGCCAGAGAAGCAGAAATGGCATTAGAACGGGTAAAAAGACTAGAAAAACAACTGTCTGATCTAGAAGCTAAACAAACAGATCGCGGGCTGGTCTTGACTTTAGGCGATGTCTTATTTGAAACCGGCAAAGCCAGCTTATTAGGGGGCGCCATGCGCAATCTCGATAAACTCACCGAGTTCCTCAAAGAAAATCCCGCCCAGCAAATCCTTATTGAAGGTCACACCGACAGCGTAGGCAGCGAAAATTTCAATATGGAATTATCCCGCAATCGCGCTGCTGCGGTACGTGATGCCTTGTCTAATCGTGGTATTTCTATGGCTCGCATGAAAACCGAAGGTTTTGGTAAATCACGCCCAGTCGCCAGCAACGAAACCGCTGCCGGTCGCCAACAAAACCGCCGCGTTGAAATCATTATTTTGAAATAGACGCGAATGCTCCACCGAAAAGATGCCATCTCTTCAAGAAATGGCATCTTCAAACAAAGCACGCCCCGTCTAGGATTACCGTTTTTTTGCGTTTTCAGTACAATTTAAGGAGTCACACATGGCTGAAACCCCTTCCACAATGTTACCGCTTGGCACAATCGCGCCAGACTTTTTCCTGCCTGAACCTGCGACTGGGCAGACTCGCGGTTTAGCCTCGCTCAAAGGTGATAAAGGCACAATGATTATGTTTATCTGCAATCATTGCCCTTATGTCAAACACATCATGCCGCGTCTAGTCGAAGTGATCAATGCGTACAAGGTGCAAGGCATTTCTAGCATCGCTATTAGTTCTAATGATGTCGCAAATTATCCCGATGATTCACCGCAAAAAATGGCGCAATTGGTGACTGATTTGGGACATCCTTTTGTCTATTTGTACGATGAAAGTCAAGCGGTGGCGAAAGCCTATCAAGCGGCTTGTACGCCGGATTTTTATTTGTTTGATGGTGATTTGAAATGCGTTTATCGTGGGCGTTTTGATGGCGCGACACCGAAAAACAATGTGCCGGTGACGGGCGAAGAATTAAGCGCGGCAATGGATAAACTGTTGGCGGGTGAGGCGATAGCGGCACAGCCGCAGTATCCCAGCTTAGGTTGCAATATTAAATGGAAACAGGCATAGCTGCTTTGCTGCTTTTTGCGGCATCAAGCAGGTTTTGCGCGACTGCCAGATAGCGGGTGCCGTGCCAGCGTGCCAGCGTGCCAGTATCGTGCGTTACGATATGAAAAACCTTGCTTCTTAGCGTTTTTATCAATTATAATTAACGGTTTTTTTTCGTGCTGCGAACGCATCGGTCAACATCAAGCTACATCAGTTTTTCATCTTTCAACAACGTAAACGCTATAAAAAAAGGCTTTTGCGTCACATCAGATTGTTAATAGGGAGTGATTGAACATGTCCAGAGTGTGTCAAGTCACTGGGAAACGTACAGCAACAGGCAACAATGTTTCTCATGCACACAATAAAACACGTCGCAAGTTTTTACCTAACCTGCATAGTCATCGTTTTTGGGTGGCGAGCGAAAATCGTTGGGTAAAATTGCGGGTTTCAACTAAAGCTATGCGTATTATTGATAAAGTTGGCATCGATCAAGTGCTGACTGATATGCGTAAACGTGGCGACAAGGTTTAAGGGGAATTAAGACAATGCGTGACAAAATTAAATTGGTCTCTACCGCAGGTACGGGACATTTTTACACGACAACCAAGAACAAACGTACTACACCTGATAAATTGTCTTTCCGTAAATACGATCCGGTGGTGCGTAAACATGTGGAATATAAAGAGGCTAAAATTAAATAACTCACTTCTAAATAATAGCAAGCCTGACAGGTTTGCCCCGAATTGCTTGAAGGGGAAAATTTGTCGGGTGTTTTACTTGCATTTAACCTGTAGCTGTAACACCAAGTAGCTCAGTTGCGCGAAAATATCTGTTTTGTTGTAGGCTTTACTCAGTAAAGCCAATCCTTCCAAATAAGCTAACATGGCTGTGCCGTAGCTTGCCCATCAGTATCTTCGCTGAGTAAAAAGGCAGTGAGCAGGAGGTTAGTGGTTAGTGGTTAGTGGTTAGCAAAAAAACTCACCACTAGCCACTAAGCACTCACCACTAGGCACTCAAAGGTGTTCCTTCCTCTATTGCCGCTTGCAACGTCCGTTTGCAGTTTTTCCTGAATCCCGTTAAAAATATCCAGCACTTTTTGTCGGATGGCTTCGTCTTGCGTACTCAGTTCTACAGCCAAACTGCCGTAAGGCGAGCCTTGCGCAATTCCGCTGTCTTGCTGCACGGCGATTTGCCAATCATAAGCCCAAGCCACAAACTGCTGTACGCGCTGTAAAGGCGGTATATTTTCAGCGAAAGCCTGTGCGACTTGTTCCTGAGAAAATTCCCATAGCTGACGATCTTAGCGTCTTTTGCGTTTTTTTAAGGTCATCCGCAAACAACATACGCCCAATCTGTCAGGGCTGTTCTCTCATCTGCCTATCCATACAGATTATAAAATAGTTAAATTTAAAAGCTTATTATTATGTTTATTACTGAGTACAAACTGTGGGATAAGTTTTTTTTCGTCATTTTTTCATCATCTTATGACAGGCTATATGTTTGTATATCAGGTGTATAGGTGTTTAACTCAAGATGAATAGGTTGAGCTTGTTGAGGTATGGCATCTTGCTATCTAAGCACTTAACAGTTTTACTACACCTTATCCCACGACTTATTCCTGCTTTATACCTAAACTTATCCCACACTTTATCCTCTTTGCAGCCTTTTCTGCGGGATTCTTCGCAATGGCTAGACGTTAGTGAGCTTTTACCTTAAAATTCAGCATCTTTTGCATTGGAAAGCGAAACGCATCATGGGACAATATTTAGAAATTCATGCACAAAATCCACAACCACGATTGGTCAGCCAAGCGGTAGCTGTGGTGCGTAATGGGGGGCTGATGGTTTATCCTACCGATTCGAGTTACGCGCTGGGCTGTCATATTGGCGATAAAGCCGCGATGGAACGCATAGCGCGTTTACGCCAGATTGATAATACGCATAACTTTACTTTGGTGTGCCGTGATTTGTCAGAATTATCCCTGTATGCCAAAGTGGATAATCAGGCTTTTCGCTTAATGAAAACCCTGACTCCGGGTCCTTATACCTTTATTTTGCAAGCGACCCGCGAAGTGCCGCGGCGTTTACAGAATCCAAGACGTAAAACCATTGGCTTGCGGGTGCCGGACAATCTGATTGCACAGGCGATCTTGGACATGCTCAATGAGCCGATTATGAGTTCAACGCTGATTATGCCTGGGCAGGATGTGGCGGAGACCGATGCTGAGGTTATTTTTGAAAAAATCGGTAAACGGGTAGATTTGGTAGTGGATGGTGGAGTGTGTCATTTAGAACCTACTACGGTGCTAGATTTGACAGAAGAAGAACCTAAAGTTCTGCGACAAGGGCGCGGGGCAACGGATTTATTAGATTTATAGTTCATGTAGTGAAGGGCTTAAAGCCTTTGACTGCAAAGCACATTGTTTTTCAAGGAGTCACGGTTGAATCCTGCAAGTAATCAGCGGGTTTTGTCGGGTATGCGTCCGACAGGGCATCTACATCTAGGGCATCTGCATGGCGTGTTGCATAATTGGGTGCAATTACAACATGAGTACAAATGCTATTTTTTTGTCGCGGATTGGCACGCGCTGACCACACATTATGACGATACCAGCAAGATGGCCGATAGTCTGTGGGACATGGTGATCGATTGGCTGGCGGCTGGGGTCAATCCGGGCGAAGCGACGCTGTTTATTCAATCGCGGGTGCCAGAACATGCGGAACTGCATTTATTGCTGTCTATGACAACGCCGTTGAGTTGGCTAGAACGAGTACCTTCCTATAAAGATCAGCAGCTTAAACTCAAAGGCAGAGATTTAGGTACTTACGGTTTCTTAGGTTATCCCTTGTTGCAAAGTGCCGATATTTTGATATATCGCGCTGGACTGGTGCCAGTCGGTGAAGATCAGGTAGCGCATGTCGAACTGACTCGTGAAGTGGCGCGGCGTTTTAACTACATTTATGGGCGTGAAGCCGATTTTGAGGAAAAAGCGCGTGCCGCTGCGCGTAAAATGGGTAAGAAAAACGCTAAATTATACAAAGAATTGCGAAAGCGTTATCAGGAAAAAGGTGATGCTGAGGCACTGGCAACTGCCCGCGCCTTACTTGAAGGGCAGCAAAATATTACCATCGGCGACAAAGAGCGTTTATTTGGTTATCTGGAAGGCGAAGGGCGGGTGATTTTGCCCGAACCTCAGCCTTTATTGACTAAAGCGTCGAAAATGCCCGGTTTAGATGGGCAGAAAATGTCAAAATCTTACGACAACACCATTTCTTTGCGCGAATCGCCAAAAGATGTACAGAAAAAATTGCGCACCATGCCGACTGATCCGGCTCGTGTGCGCCGTACTGATCCGGGTGATCCGGAAAAATGTCCGGTGTGGCAGATGCACCAGATTTATTCAAGCGCGGAAATTCAAAACTGGGTACAAGAAGGTTGTTGTAGTGCGGGGATTGGTTGTTTAGACTGCAAAGAGCCGGTGGTTGAAGCCGTGCTAAAAGAGTTGGAAAGCATTCAAGAAACTGCGCGGCATTATCAAGAAGACCCCGAAGCAGTACGCGCCATTATTGCCGAAGGCTGCGAAGAAGCGCGGCGCGAGGCGCGAGATACGCTTGATGAAGTGCGCCAAGCAATGGGTTTGCTGTATCGTTGATGTTGCGTTGAACGAGTGATTAGTGATTAGTGATTAGTGATTAGTGATTAGTGATTAGTGATTAGTGATTAGTGGTCAGTGATTAGTGGTCAGTGGTCAGTGGTCAGTTTTTTTGCTAACCACTAACCACTATCTCCTTATCACTGCCTTATCACTGCCTTATCAATGACTTAGGAAAGCCATGAGCCAAGACCGTTATATTATCACCCGCCGTGTTACCTTGATTGGCGCAATCGTCAATGTACTGTTATCGGTGGCTAAAATCGTCTTTGGCTGGCTGGGGCAATCGCAAGCCTTAGTCGCTGACGGCTTGCATTCTTTATCTGATCTGCTCAGTGATGTGATGGTGGTAGTGGCGGCGAAACTCGGCAACCAACAAGCCGATGATACGCACCCTTACGGACACGGGCGTATCGAGACTCTCGCCTCGCTGGGTATGGGGTTATTGCTGATGTTAGTCGGCATAGGCATTGTCTGGGACGGCATCCATCGGCTGCTAGAGCCAGAACATCTGCTGCAACCGGGCTGGCTGGCTCTCAGTGTTGCCTTCTTGTCGATTTTGGCAAAAGAAGCCCTCTATCACTATACGGTGTTTGCCGCTCAACAAATCAACTCCAACTTGCTGAAAGCCAATGCGTGGCATCATCGTAGTGATGCCGTATCGTCTGTGGTGGTGCTAATCGGCGTAGCCGGTAGCATGGCAGGTTTACCTTGGCTGGACGCGGTGGGCGCGATGGTGGTGGCTATTATGATTGGGCATGTCGGCTGGGAACTCGGTTGGCAGGGTGCGCAAGAACTCATCGATACTGCCGTTGCACCGCAAAAATTGCAAGAAATTGAAGATATTATTCATAACATCTATGGCGTAAAAGCCTTGCATCAATTACGCACGCGGCAAATGAACGGTGAGATATTAGTGGACGTGCATGTGCAAGTCGATCCACGCTTGAGCGTTTCCGAAGGACACCAAATCAGCGAAGCCGTGCAGTATGGTTTGCTGAAAAAACACCATGATGTCAGCGATGTGATTGTGCATATTGACCCCGAAGACGATGCGGACAGCGCACCCAACGCCAAGCTGCCGATGCGCAATCGAGTTTTGACAGATTTGCAAGAATGCTGGCAACACATCAGCGCGGCGCAACAGATCACGCATATTAATTTACATTATTTATCCGGCAGTATTTGGGTCGATATACATCTGCCGCTCAACAGCAGCGCGGATTTTCAACAAGCGCGCACTCAAGCCCACGCTTATGAGCAAGCCATTCAAAGCATTACATACATCAGCCGTGTGCAAGTGTACTATGCGGTTGCCAAATAGCGGGGGCTAACAGTTAGCCTCATTAAGGATGAAAACCATGTCAACTGAAAACAACTGTGGCAATGAACCTTTCGCGCTGCAAGTGCTAGGCGACAGCATGGCGCCCGAATTTAAGGACGGCAGCATCATCATTATTGATCCCGAAGCGGTGGTTAAAGAGGGTTCTTATGTATTTGCCGTGCATGAACAAGAAACCATTTTTCGCCAACTCAAAATTGACGGCGACAAATATTATTTACAGCCATTAAACGATCACTATCCTACTGTAGAAATACCCAGCTTAACGGCTGTACATGGCGTTATTACGCAAGGCGGCGGGTTGCGCCGTCATCAGCGCAAACATTATGACTAAGCCTATTTCCCTCGTTCCCAAGTGGCACTTCGGAACGCGGTCATTCCCTATTTTCTAAGGACATTATTCATGTCAAAACAACAACAAAGTTCTGCTTGGAAAGCACTAGAGGCGCATCAACAACAGTTAGCAGACACCCAAATGCGCGATTTATTCGCGCACAATCCACAGCGTTTTGCGCAATTTTCTCTACAAATCGGCGATATTTTATTTGATTACTCAAAAAATCGTATCACCGCAGAAACCTTGCAACTGCTACAAAACCTTGCCCAACACAGCGGCTTAGAAGAATGGCGCGAGCGCATGTTCAACGGCGATAGGGTCAACAACACCGAACAACGCGCCGCCCTGCATGTGGCATTACGCAATCGCAGCAACCGCCCTATTAACGCTGACGGGCAGGACGTGATGCCGGAAGTCAACAAGGTATTAGAAAAAATGCAGATGTTTTGTCAGCGCGTACAAAATGGCGAATGGCTAGGACACACCGGCAAACCGATAGAAAGCATTGTCAATATCGGCATTGGCGGCTCAGATTTAGGTCCCAAAATGGTCACCGAAGCCCTGCAAAATTTCCGTCATCCGCGCATTCGTACTCATTTCGATTCCAATCTCGATGCCGCACAACTTAATCGCATTCTCTCCATCGCCGATCCCGAAACCACGCTATTCATTGTTGCCTCCAAAACCTTTTCCACCCAAGAAACCCTTACCAACGCCCGCAGCGCACGCCAATGGCTGCTCGAACATCTGCACGATGCCAGCGCGGTGCGCAAGCATTTTGTCGCCGTTTCCACCCACACCCAGCGGGTCAAAGAATTTGGCATTGATCCCGATAACATGTTTGAATTTTGGGATTGGGTCGGCGGACGTTACTCGCTATGGTCAGCCATCGGCTTGTCTATCGCGGTGACGATTGGCATGAACAACTATTTGCGGCTATTGAGCGGCGCGCACCAAATGGACGAGCATTTCCGCACCGCACCCATGGACAGCAACATGCCGGTGCTGCTGGGCTTGATCGGCGTGTGGTACACCAACTTCTGGAAGGCACGCACTCAAGCTATTTTGCCTTATGATTACGCCTTGAAATTACTGCCTTTTTATTTGCAACAACTGGAAATGGAAAGCAATGGCAAGCGCGTCACCCGCGCCGGTGAGCCGGTCGAATACTGCACCTGTCCGGTGGTGTGGGGGACTGCGGGCAACAACGGGCAACATGCTTATTACCAATTACTGCACCAAGGCACGCAACTCATCCCCGCCGATTTCATTGTGGCGATTAAAAGCCAAGCGCACAAATACGGACATCAAAACTCGGTGCTTGCTAACGCACTAGCACAAACCCGTGCTTTAATGCTGGGACGCAACGAAGCCGAAACCCGGCTTGCGTTAGGCAATGATTTGGATGAAGAATACCTGTCACAGCGCATTTTCCCCGGCAATCAACCTAGCAACATGCTCATGTACGACCGCTTAACGCCAGAAATTCTTGGCAGCTTGATCGCGCTTTACGAGCATAAAGTCTTTGTACAAAGCGTCTGCTGGGGCATTAATCCGTTTGACCAATGGGGCGTAGAGCTGGGCAAACAAATGGCGGCTGAACTGTTGCCCGCCTTAGAAGGCAAAGAAGATTTCAGCAAGTATGACGTATCAACGCAGGGCTTATTGAAGTTCATTCAAGCCAAACGCTGATTTCTTTGGGATCACGGTTGGCGGATACGCTGCGCTTAATCCGCCCTACTGCGCCGTATCCGCCGATGTTAAGGCTGGGAGCACGGTTGGCGGATACGCTGCGCTTAATCCGCCCTACTGCGCCGTATCCGCCGGATGTTAAGGCATGGCGGATACGCTGCGCTTAATCCGCCCTACTCCGCTATCATGAGCGTTTCAACTTCAACCTATACCTAACCATCAGGAGCAAACAACAATGTGTGGCATTTGTGGCATCTGGCATCATGGCTCAAGACAAGCGGTTGAACAAGACCAACTAGAACAAATGAAATCCGTCATGGTACGGCGCGGACCGGACGACGAAGGCAGCTATATAGGCGATCAAGGCAGATTAGGCTTAGGCTTTCGCCGCCTAGCGATTATAGACATAGCCAACGGACATCAGCCCATGAGCAACGCCGACGAAAGCCTCTGGATCGTATTCAACGGCGAAATTTACAACCACAACGAATTACGCGAAACCCTAAAACAGCGCGGCTGTCGGTTCAAAACCCGAACCGATACCGAAGTACTCATCTACGCCTATCAAGAATACGGCAAAGACTGCGTACACAAACTACGCGGCATGTTCGCCTTCGCCATCTGGGACGTAAAAAAACAACACCTATTCGCCGCACGAGATCGACTCGGAATCAAACCCTTCTACTACTATCACGACAACGAACGGTTCAGTTTCGCCTCCGAACTCAAATCCCTACGCATTAGCCTGCCCCAGCCGCCCGAACTCAACTTACAATCATTAGAGCGTTTTTTCACCTATCGCTATGTACCCGGACCCGAAACCATGTGGCAAAACGTATACAAATTACAGCCCGGACACCGAATGCAAAAAACCCCGCACAGTTTTCGTATAGAACGATATTGGCAGGCAGACTTCAGCACCGACACCACAATCAGCCTAGAAGAAGCCAAAGCAAAAACCCAAGAACTACTCATGCAATCAATCAAAATCCGCCTACAAGCCGACGTGCCGGTGGGCGTATTACTCTCCGGCGGCTTAGATTCCAGCACCATTTTAGCCCTCAGCCAAGCCCAAACAGACACACTCAAAGCAGCATTCACCATCGGATTCAAAGAAGCCAACGAATATGACGAAACCCCGTATGCGCAAGAAATCGCACAATATTTTGGCATAGAACACCATGTACTAAAAATAGACGCGCACGACCTCATACACCAAATAGAAGAATACATCCACATACAAGACGAACCGCTAGCAGACCCGACCGGCATCCCGCTTTATTTAATTTGTCAAAAAGCCAAAGAAAGTGTCACCGTATTGCTCAGTGGCGAAGGCGCGGACGAAATATTTTCCGGCTACGACCGCTACAAAATGGCAAACCTACTAAGCATCAGCAGCACCCCCCTGTTCGCACCCGCGCGATGGCTCAGTAGCGCGCTATCGCCAATGTTCAAATCCGGAACCCACGCCCAGCGCATAAGCAGCGCGATAGCCGGCAAAGACATGGCGCATAGCTGGCACGCGCTATCCAGCCTAACAGCCGCCACCACACGCCGCGCACTGTTGACGCCCGACATCGACCATCACGCCGCGCACCAACACCAAATACAACGCCTGCAAAACCACATAAAAACCATCAAACACCCACTCAACCAAATGCAAATGCTAGACATCCAAACGTGGCTACCCGAAAACATGCTAACAAAAAACGACCGCATGACAATGGCAGCGTCTATAGAAGCGCGTGTCCCGTTTTTAGATCATAAACTGGTCGAATTTGGCTTAAAACTACCGCCCGACATGCGAATGCACAACAGGCAGAGCAAATGGATAATCCGCCAAATCATGCAAAACAAACTACCGCAAACCCATGTGCAGCGACGCAAAACCGGCTGGCCCATGCCATTAGACGACTGGTTTAGAAACGACATGAAACAACTAGCCGCCGACACCCTGCTCGGCGAAACCTGCAAACAACGCGGCATTTTTCAACCCGCCGCCATGCGCAGTATGTTAGAACAACATTGGGCGGGCAAAGCCCATAACGGACGGCAATTGTTTATGGCACTCTGTATGGAAATGTGGCTGCGTCAAAATAGATAAACAGACACAAACTGAATATCCAAGAATGACAAACCCACTCACGTACCCGCGCGCAAGCGTAGGGAAGCCCGGTAGGGTGCGCGACATCTTTTCGTCGCGCACGCGGAACGATGGCACGATGCCCAGCCTATAACCACCATGTTACGCGCCCGAACAATAAAAAGCCGACTGGTAGCCATGATAATGGTCGCAAGTCTTAGCGTAATGATGCTCAGTACCGTATCATTAACCGCCTATCACGTTAATGCATTGCTGTGTAATTTAGAAACTGAAGCCGCCACTTTAACCCAATTAATGGGAACAAATGTCAGTGCCGCCATGGTTTATTTTACTGATCAAATTGCTAAATATGATTTAGGCAGCTTACAAGTTAAACCAGAAATAGCACATGCGGTTTTATTTGATAAATATGGACAATTTGTCACCTATTATGTAAATCCGGATAATAATGAACAAGAGCTTGATTTCAAACACTACAATCTGCTGAGTTATTATCAAACATTCATGCAGGAAACAGCAGATTTACCGAATGGACGCAAGAGCGAAATTACCGAAGAATATATTAAAAGTGAATCTTCTACTTTGCTTAAAGATGGCTTAATAAAATGGAACAAAAATGATGTGTGGGCATTTCGTTTAACGGCTTTTCGAGAAATTCATCCTATTTCAACTGAGTATGAAGGCTATGTCGGCTTTATTGCCATTCAGTTTGATTTGCATCAATCGATTTATCAATTATTGCATACCATTTTATTTGTGCTGTTGACTGTTGCGATAGCCGGTATTGTGATTTTTATACTCGCCCATCGAATGCAAAAAAGTATCAGTATGCCAATTTATAGTTTATTAAACGCTATGCAGAATATATCAACACATAAAAATTATGCGTTACGTGCCGAAAAATATGTAGATGATGAACTAGGACAATTAACCGAACAATTTAACTATATGTTAAGCCAAATTGAAATGCGTGATCGTGATTTAGATATTTATCGCAACCATTTAGAAGAAAAAGTGATGCAGCGTACTGCGGATTTAGAAGCTGCCATGAAGCAAGCAATCAGTGCTAATAAAGCCAAAAGTATTTTTATTGCCAACATGTCACATGAAATCCGCACGCCGTTAAATTCAGTATTAGGTTTTGCGCAAATTTTATCAATGGAATCTGATTTAAGTAAAGAACACAAAAAACACGTTAAAAACATTTACAATAGCGGTAATCACCTGCTCAGACTCATTAATGACATTCTGGAATTTTCAAAAATTGATGCCAATGCCGTTAAATTAAACCAAGAACCTTTTTACTTAGATGAATTAATTCATGTATTAGATGCCATGTTCAGTTTGCGCTGTCAGCAAAAACACATTAGTTGGCAGTTAAATAGTGATATTAAAGTAGGACATGCAGTGATTGGTGATCAAGGCAAATTGCGCCAGATACTGATCAATTTACTCGGCAATGCGACTAAATTTACTGAACAGGGTGGGGTTGCTCTGCATGTTTCACAGCACAATAATATTTACACGTTTATTGTAGAAGACAGCGGACCTGGTATTGGTGAAACCGCGCAAGCCTGTATTTTTTCGCCTTTTTATCAAGAAAAATTAGGACTTGATAAAGGTGGGGCAGGTTTGGGTTTAGCCATTAGTAAACATTATATTGAATTAATGCAAGGAGAATTAAGTTTTGTTTCAAAAAAACAGCAAGGAACTCGTTTTTTTGCGCAGTTAGTTTTACCCCCTGCTGAGGCAAGCATGTTGGTCAATTATGCTTTAGACACGCCTATAGAACATTTACATTTGCCCGTAGATATTCAACTTAAGGCTTTAGTGGTTGATGATATTGAAGACAATCGTCAGACTGTGACGTTTATCTTAACTGCCATTGGTGCGGAGGTGATGGAAGCGGACAATGGTCGGCAAGCACTGTTGCAGGTTGAACAAAAGCGTCCTGACATTATTTTTATGGATATTCGGATGCCGATTATGGATGGACGCGAAGCCTTGCAAGTCCTGCGTTCTTCATTGGGCACGAACTGTCCGCCTTGTGTGGCAGTGACCGCATCGGCTTTTGCAGAAGACAGCGAACAATTATATCAGGACGGTTTTGCTGAGGTAATCACCAAACCTTTTCGTTTTGCACAGATTTATCAATGTATTACAAAATTACTTGAGATAAACTTGGTTGAAATTAAGCACATTCAACAGCACTCTAGTTGTCAGTTGTCGCCACTAGACATTGAAAAACACTTACACAAATTACCTAGCGAAGTCATGCACAATTTTAGAGAAGCGGCGCAATTATACGAAGTCACTCGTTTGACCGCTTTACTCAATGAACTTAAACAAGCTTCAGATGATAATGAATTGCTGGTTGATTGTTTGCAAGGTTATTTATCAAACTATGACATGGATGGTTTATTAGCTTTTTTGGATAAAGCCCATGTCAATTAAACTGGATTTTTTAGCTCCCGCTTATTATCAACAAAGTGCGAAAATTTTTATTGTGGATGATACCTTAAACAATGTAGATATTTTGCGTTTTTATTTAGAACAAGAAGGTCATAAATTAGCTTTTGCCAATACCGGAGAACGTGCTTTACAGCTCATTCCCAAATGGCAGCCACATTTAATTTTATTAGACATTATGATGACACCGATGGATGGCTTTAAGGTGTGTTGTCATTTGAAAGAAAATAGCCACACAGCGCATATTCCGATTATTTTTATCAGTGCCTTAAATTCAGCCGAAGATATAGCACGCGGTTTTCGTGCAGGAGGCGTGGATTATTTAACCAAGCCTTTATCCCGCCAAGAAGTGGTGATTAAAGTGAAAACACAACTAGAGCGTGTTTGGTATCGACAAAGAATGCTGGGTTTGCAGCAAGATTTATTGACTTGTGCTGATTATTTATTGCATCCCGATAAAGTATTGGGTATTTTACAGCTTGATGTGCAGGGGCAGTTGTTGGCTTGCAATCAATATGCTGCACAGCTTTTGTCCTTACAACAAAATGAGTTGCCCGTTGCTTTAAGTGTTTGGTTCAGTATTTTTGCTGAAAAAGAACAAACGCAATTTATGCAATATTGGACAGAGAGAATGTATCATAAGACGCAAGCCATTCAATTGCGCTCACAAATGGATAGATTATTTGAGTTACAGATATTTTCCCTGTTGCTAGAACAAAACGCGCAAAGCTGCTTTATTGTCTGTTTGCGCGACCTCAGCACGGAGAAAAATCTGACAGGTTGAAGGGGAGAGGCTGAACGCTGACAATAAAGCGCGTTTATGCAGCACAAAATCCTTATGTTTTGACTTTTATCGGTTAATTGCTAAGACTAGCCCAGCCTTGAAAGTTTGAAAGCTAGACCCACACGTTTTGCAATGTTTTTCGTTCCCTCGCTTCAGTGGGAATGCCTATTTCTATAAAAAACAGTCAATGATTGACTACTTACCCCCAACACCGGAGGATTCATACCATGCCCCAACAAGACTATGCGACTTTAAGCTTCGCTACTTTGCAATCGGGTACACCCTATTATCTCGTCGAACCCGGCGAGCGTCTGATCCGTGAAGACAGCCCTGCGGTTAAAGTGATGACTGATTTTCACAATATCCCGCCGATCACTATTGATGAAGACACCAATATTGAGTTTGCCTTAAAAAAAATGAAACTCGCGGGTGTGCGTTTGCTGCTGGTGACGGGCGAAGATGAGAGCATTGCGGGCATTATCAGCTCATGCGATATTTTGGGTGAAAAACCGATTAAGTTAGCGCAAGAAAACAAGGTTTCTCATGCGCAAATTTCGGTCAAAATGGTGATGATTTCACAATCAGAAATTCGTGCAGTGCACATGATGAGTGTGAAAGATGCTGAAGTCGGTCATATTATTCAGACATTGAAAGCCATTGAACGCCAGCATTTGCTGGTCATTGATGAAGATGAGCGTGGGCGTTTAGTGGTCTGCGGTCTGTTTTCAAGTTCACAAATTAGTCGTCAACTGGGACGCGGCGAAGAGCCGCTGGTCACTATTCCGCATTCTTTGGCAGAAATGCAGACGCAGTTGGTTGGTTAAAGGAAACCCAATATGAACCAGGATTCCCCTTTAAGCATTGCTGGCAGACAGTATCAATCGCGTTTATTGGTTGGCACGGGCAAATACAAAGACCTAGAGGAAACCCGTTTAGCGATTGCAGCGAGTGGCGCGGAGATTATCACCATAGCCATTCGGCGCAGCAATATCGGACAAAATCCCGATGAACCTAATTTGCTTGACATAGTGCCGCCAGACAAATACACGCTGCTGCCCAACACGGCGGGCTGCTACAACGTGGCAGATGCGGTGCGCACCTGCCGTTTGGCACGCGAATTATTAGACGGTCACGATCTGGTCAAATTAGAAGTGCTGGGTGATGAAAAAACCCTGTTTCCGGACATGATGCAGACTATCGAAGCGGCTGAAATTCTCATTAAAGACGGTTTTAAGGTGATGGTTTACAGCAACGACGATCCCATTATGGCGAAAAAACTCGAAGACCTGGGCTGTGTCGCCGTTATGCCGCTGGCTGCTCCCATTGGCTCCGGATTAGGTATCCGTAATCCATTGAATATTTTAACGATTGTGGAAAACGCCAAGGTGCCGATTTTGGTTGATGCGGGCGTTGGCACCGCCTCAGATGCGGCTGTGGCGATGGAATTAGGCTGTGACGGGGTGTTGATGAATACGGCTATTGCTGCCGCTAAAGACCCCATTCTCATGGCATCGGCAATGAAAAAAGCCATTGAAGCGGGGCGCGAAGCCTTTTTAGCCGGACGAATGCCAAAAAAACGCTTTGCGAATGCCTCCTCGCCCACTGACGGCTTGTTTTTTTAGTCGGGTTAATGGGTAGCGGCGCGTTCATGTCCCTTAGTTTTAGCAAATATCTTTCTCGCGCCGAAAGCCATCATTCCCTGATACTAGGGTGACGCGGAGTACTGGAACGAGCAAGCCGCGAAACTCAGAAACACCGCTAAAACTTAAACGCTAAAAACCGAAAACTTTAACCTCAGAAGTGTGCTAACGCGCACGGACGTAACCGCTCACACCCCTCTACGAACAATCAGTGAGTTACATCAGGCAATCAGCCTTTACAGCAATCAAAACAGGGGCTGAACGGTTACGCACGGACAGGCTTTACTGCCCCCACCAAGCCTTATGTTCAAATTTTTGGTTATCACCATCCAGACAATCCCAAATCTGCAAAGACGCGCCGTTGACGTTCCATTCAGGATTCGGTGCGGGAATGTCTAAGCATTTGCCGCTGCTAACGCGCAACCGCCCATTCTCAAATGTCCATTGTTGCGTAGGTCCGCCGTTGCAGTCCCAGAGTTGCACACGACCGCCATTGTTGTTCAATTCAGACGCGACCACGTCCAGGCATTTGCCGCTGCTGTTGATAAGTTTGCCATCTTCATATTTCCAGCGTTGGAAATTGCCGTTGTAGCAATCCCAGACGTGTACGCGACCGCCGTTATTATTGGCAGTGTCGGGCGGTGCGTCTAGACAACGTCCGGCGCGATTTTGTAATAGTTTGTATTCGTTCATTTTGCTTTGTAAAGCACTTCGGAGTGCGCCGAGCTTGTCTTTATCAGGCAGATCGGCTGCTGCACTGAAGGACGCTAGCGCTAAACTGCTGGCGAGGAATAGAGGGATAATGCGCATGATAAGGTCTCCTAATGGTTTTAAGAAAATACACCGATGGCGTTGAGGAACACTAAGGCTACACCAATCGGGGTGATATAACGAATTAAAAACAACCAAGTTTTGTAGCTGATGTCGGGGGGATCGGCATCCATTTCTTCGCGCCGTGCGGCGTTTGTCATCACCCAAGCGGCAAAAATGGCAATGAATAAACCGCCGATAGGCAGCATGATGTTGGAGGTTAAATAATCAAATAAGGCGAAGAAGGTTTTGTCGGCAAAAGGAGTGCCAACCAGTAATGCTAAAGGTTTTACATCACTCCAAGTATTAAATGACAATACCGTTAAAATGCCCAATAACCAAATAAAAATACCGCAACCGATGGCGGCTTTACGGCGGCTGATTGTCCAGCTTTCCACCAGCCAAGCGACGACGGGTTCTAGCAGTGAAAAAGCCGAAGTCCAAGCAGCGAACACCAGCAGCAAGAAAAACAAAGTGCCAAATAAGATACCGCCGTTCATGTTGCCAAAAGCAATGGGCAAGGTGACAAACACCAGTCCGGGTCCTGCGGCTGGATCGAGTTGGTTGGCAAAAACAACAGGAAAAATAGCTAAACCCGCGAGTAATGCGACCAGGGTGTCAGCTATCGCAATGGTCACGGCGGACGAGGTGATGGAAGTGTCTTTGGGTAAATACGCGCCGTACATCATGATCGCGCCCATGCCAAGGCTCAACGAAAAGAAGGCTAATCCCATCGCGCTTAATACGCCTTGTCCGCTAAAAGCGCAGTTGATTTGTTCAGGGCTACAGTTTGGATAAAATAAGGCATGAAAATTAGTATCAAACATGAAATGCACGCCCTGCATGAACCCGCCACTGCCCAAGGCGGCGTATAAGACTAGAGCGATGAGCAAGAAAAATAAGGACGGCATTAACACGCTGACTGCGCGTTCCAAGCCTTTTTCTAGCCCTTTAGCAATGACGATGACGACCATCAGCATAAACAGCGTGTGCCACAGGAGTAATGCCCAAGGGTTACCGGTGAGCGCGTTAAAAACCGCGCTGGTTTGTTCGGCATTGACCTGATGAAAAGTGCCGCCCAGCATTTCCGGGATATAGGCGATAGCCCAGCCTGCAATCACGCTGTAAAAAGATAAAATCAAACAGCCGGCTAGAACGCCCGACCAGCCAATCAATTTCCAGATAGAATGCTGCCGTGCTTCTATGGCTAAGGTGTGCATGGCGTTAATCGGGCTTTGGCGACCGCGCCGTCCCAGCATGATTTCTGCCATCATCACCGGAATACCGATAGCAAACACGCACAATAAATAGATTAGAATAAAAGCACCGCCGCCGTTTTCGCCGACTATGTAGGGGAATTTCCAAATATTGCCTAAGCCGACCGCCGAACCGGTTGCGGCTAGTATAAACATCCAGCGCGATGACCATTGAGCGTGGGGGGATTTGTGCATGATATGTCCTTTTGAGATGAGACAAAAGCTTTCTGAAAATGATACGCATACCTGCCAGAAACTGCATTTTTTGCTTTATCATTTTATCTTTGCGATAACGCAAACGGCGCGGCGAAACAAGTTTTGCATAACACGGGTTTGTCAATCAAGCCCAACCAGAAGATTCTTAAAAAAACCAGCTTATGGGGAGGATGTGTAATGGCTTTAGGTCCTTTAATGATTGATATTGAAGGAAAAATAGTAAGCAAGGAAGAACAAGAATTGCTTAAACACCCGCTGGTAGGCGGAGTCATTTTATTTGCTCGTAATTATGAATCGCCGCAACAAATGCTCAGATTAAATGCAGACATTCACGCCCTGCGCAAGCCGCCACTGCTGATTGCAGTGGACCACGAAGGTGGCAAAGTGCAGCGTTTTCGAGAGGATTTTTCCCGTTTGCCAGCGGCAGCGCAGATAGGCGAATTATATGACAAAAATCCGCAACAAGGGCTACAGGCTGCCGAGCAAATTGGCTGGTTACTGGCAGTGGAATTACGCGCTGTTGGCTTAGATTTAAGCTTCGCGCCCGTGCTAGATTTGCACAAAAGCATTAGTAGCGTCATTTTAGATCGGGCTTTTCACGCCAATCCCAACACCGTTGCCGCCTTAGCTGGCGCATTCAGTCGAGGTATGGCTAAAGCGGGCTTACGTGCGGTGGGCAAACATTACCCGGGACATGGCTCAGTAGCGGCTGATTCACATCATGCCATTCCCATTGACGAGCGCAGTCTTGACAGCATTAAACAAGAAGACCTAGTGCCATTTGCGCAGTTAGCCCAACAAGGTTTGCCCGCCATCATGCCCGCCCATGTCATCTACCCCGCAGTCGATAAATACCCCGCTGGTTTTTCCAAAAAATGGCTCACGCTGTTACGCCAAGAACTCAAATTCAGCGGCGCGATTTTTAGCGATGATTTGAGTATGGCGGGCGCGGGGGCGGTAGGTGACATAACCCAGCGCGTTTCTAAAGCGATCAGCGCAGGTTGCGACATGTTATTAATTTGTAACGACCGCACAGTCGTCACGCAAGTGTTAGACAGCTTTTGCAGCTATGATGCGCCCGCCTCGCAAGCCCGCCTCGCCAAACTCCACGGCAGTGGCTATTGGAACTGGCGCACCCTGCGCCGTTTAAGCGCTTGGCATGTCGCACAACAACAACTAGAAAAGCTAAAGGCTTGATGATGCTTCATAAGAAAAAAATTTTTCGGCGTTCTCAGCAGAAAATAAGATGAGCCAGTAGGGTTTGCGCCACGTCTTTTTGTGGCGCGAACGCGAATGCTCGGCTTGCGTTTGTATTTTGTAGGGTTTGCGCCGCGTTTTTTTGCGGCGCGAACGCGGGCG
>CAZOSP010000030.1:0-33209 GCA_964582525.1 uncultured Thiomargarita sp.
ACGTGGTGATGTTGCGCACCAAATCGGCTTTATTGGTGAGAATCGGGGTTTCGGTAAAGTCAATAGCAGTGACGACTTTAGGCGCGGGTTCCGGAGTCGGAGCAGGCGTTGCTACAGCGTCATCATCATCACTGCCACCACAAGCACTTAAACCAAGAGACAAGGCTGCTAGGACGGCAACGGTCAAGGGCAGTTTCTTAAAATGGGTATCAAAAGACATGAAAATTCCTCTTACTCAATGAGAACATAGAATCGCTGAACGATTCACGGATGTTGAAAAATGCTTGTAGCACTAGGCACGGGAACAAGATTTTTCAAACGCGGACAAATACAAAATAGGGCGGAGGATAGCTTAGATTTGTGGCAAATCAGTTACGTTTGGATGACAGCGAGATGACAACGGGAAGGACGGCTAGTCTTAGGCTTATATGAGTATAAACCTTGACTCGCAAGCTTGAGCCGCGAGCATGGACAGCGCACTTAAAAATCTTTTAAGGCTTGTGGTTTGGCTAAACCATAGCCTTGGGCGTAGTCAATGTCTAAGGCTTTGAGGGTATTGATGAGCCTGTCTTTGGCTTCAACGGATTCGGCGATGGTGCGAATGTTTAAGACGTGACTGATGTCATTGATGGAGCGCACGATGGCGCAGTCTAATTCATTGGAGAGCATTCCTTTGATTAAGCTGCCTTGAATTTTTAGGAAATCAATGTCGAGATCGCGCAGCACCATGAAGGACGCGGAGCCAGTGCCAAAGTTGTCTAGGGCGAAGTGACAGCCTTCTGCTTTGAGGCTGCTGAGTAGATGTTGGGTACCGAGTATGTTGGTGGTAGCACCGAGTTCGTTAAATTCAAAACAGAGTTTGTTGCCGGGAATGTTGTATTTGTGCATTTGTTCTAAAACAAATTCGGGAAATTGTTTGTCGCCGAGCGTGCTGTCGGCGAGGTTGATGGAAACTAAATGGAGTTTTTCGAGTTGTTGTGGATGGCGGCGAAACCAGCGGCATAGGTGTTTGATAACCCAACGATCAACGACAGGCAGCAAGTTGAAGCGATCGGCGGTGGCGAAGAATGCGCCGGGCAAGATGAGTTTTTGCGGATTGTTCTGATCCTGCATTCGCACAAAAATTTCGTAGTGTTCGCCTTGGGTTTGCTGAGGATTCAGCGGCACTATGGCTTGCTGGAAGAGAACAAAGCGGTTGTGTTCTAGGCTGTTGTGTAGGCGTGATAGCCATTGTCCGCTGTCGGCATCGTGGACCGCTTTTTCTTGATATAGTTGAACTTGGTTGCGTCCGCTGTTTTTTGCCATCGCGCAGGCGGCATCTGCCATGCTCAGCAGTTTGCTGTTGTGCCATTGGCTGTTGATGGGGACAACGCCGATGCTTGCGCCGATGGTGAAAACGTGGGTGTCCCAAGAAAAGCGTATGGCTTGTATAGCTTGGCAGAGTTTTTCGGCAATGCCGATGGCATCTTCTAGGGCGCAGTGTTCGAGCAGAAAGCCAAATTCATCACCGCCTATCCGTGCGGCGGTGTCGTGCTGGCGAATTTTTTGTTTAATGACTTTGCTGACTTGCCGTAGCAGTTCGTCACCAGCGGCGTGACCGCAGGTGTCGTTGACGATTTTGAAGCGATCCAGGTCCATGTAGAACAAGGCGTGATCGGCGTTGTTTTGTTGACTATCTTCAGTGAGGTGGTGTAGGCGTTTTTCAAATTCGCGGCGGTTGATAAGACCTGTGAGCGGATCGTGATGCGCTTGGTATTCGATGTCGCGTGCCATTTGGCGGCTTTGTGTGACATCGTGAAACACCAGCACCATGCCGATAACGCGCTGGCTACGGTCGCGGATCGGGGCAACTGAGTTTTCAATGGCAAAGCGTTGTTTGCCGTCTTTGTGAATCAGCAGCAGGGGTTGCGGGACATCGCTGGTTTTTCGCGTTTTTTGAAATTTTTTGGGAAGTTCTATACGGGAGGTTTGCAAGGTGTTTTCATCAACCACATGGAAGACTTCAGATAGATGTTTGCCGATGCCTTCGGCGTTATCCCAGCCGCTGAGCAGACGGGCAACGGGATTAATATATTCGACGCACTGTTGTGCATCGGTGGTAATCACGCCATCGCCTATTGATTCGAGTGTGACTTGGGCTTTTTCTTTTTCGTCAAACAGGGCTTCTTCGGATTTTTTTGCTTTTAGCATGTATTCAATGCGGTTGCGCAGTACATCCCAGTTGATCGGCTTCATCACATAATCAGTCACGCCTGCTTGGTAGGCGCGATCCACCCAATCGCGCTCGCCATAGCCAGTGACCATAACGACTGGCACGGAACGTCCGGCGGCGGATTTTTTGATTTTAGCGCAGGCGGAAATACCGTCTAAGACCGGCATGTCGGCATCCATTAACACCAAATCACAGGGGTTGGCAAAAAAAGCATCCACGGCTTGCTGTCCGTTTTCTGCGGCTTCTACTGTGTATCCATAAGCGTCACCTTGTAATGTGTTGAGCATAATAGCCAGCAACATAGGCGAGTCTTCGGCGACAAGAATGCGGCTGTTGGGATGCGCGGCGGCTTTTGTTAAGGGTTCTGTGGGCGTGTTCATTTAAGTCTTTAACTCTCGGTGCAAACTCACAATCACTCTTTTGACTTCCGTATCAATCCGTTGGAGTAATTCGTTTGCCATATTTACGTTGCCGGAGCGGGCTAACATTTCCAGTTCCTTGCATAAACGGCTCAGTTCTATGGCACCAATCTGTGCCGCTTCGCCTTTGAATTGATGGGCTTTGCGGCGCAAACCTTCGCAGTCTTGTTGAATTTTAGCTTTTTGTAATTGTTTAAGCTGTTGTGGCGCGTATTCGAGAAATTGTTGCAAAATGGTGGCGAATTTATCACCTAATACCTGTTTTAAGTCGCTGAAGATTTTAGCATCAAATACCGCAGCGGCATCATTGTCTGTTTCCATTTCTGGTGTTGCGGTCTGCTTGGGTTTTTCATTGGCTGCGACGGGCTGGCTGCGTTGCTCCCAATAATTTAAGGTTTCTCTGAGTACTGGCAAGCTAATGGGTTTACTAAGATGCTCGTCCATGCCCACGGCGCGGCTTCGCTCGCGGTGTTCGGCAAGGGCGTGGGCAGTTAAAGCGACAATCGGGATGCGCCCGCCGCGACGGTGTTCACGTTTGCGGATTTCCGCTGCCGCATCGTAGCCGTCTAACTCCGGCATTTCGCAATCCATTAAAATGAGCTGATAATCGCCCGCTTCCCAAGCCTCCAAAACTTTCAAACCATTATCAACCAACTCACAGGGATAGCCTAAGCGATTTAACATTTTTTGAATAACGGTTTGATTGATTGGACTGTCTTCGGCAACCAAAATGCGAAATGCTTTTGCATCCGCAGAAATTGCAGGCGTATTGTCTTCTAACAAGGCAGCCGTTTCTTGTTGTAACTGATAATCGGTAGTGCTATGGCGTTGCAAGTGAATACTAAACCACAAGTTGTCTCCCGCTGAGTTAGCAAGCAGACTGCTTTGCCCTTGCAGGAGTTGACATAATAGAGCGGCTACTTCGGCACGCTGGCGCAACATGCCTTGTACGTCACTCAGCAGCATGGCGTTGCCACGCAGAGCATGGAAACGAGGATGATCGTCGCTGGGATAAATGGAAAACTTCAGAGACAAGGCGGGAGAGTCATTTTCTAGCCGCAACACAGAGAGCTTAAAATCCAGCGCGTGAGGATAGACATCATTGGCTTGTTGATAAAGATTCAGCAATAATTGGCGCACAATGCGTTCATCGCCTTCTAAGGGAAAAGGAATATCTGCGTTAAAGTGCAAATGTAGCGGTTTTTTTTCCGGAAGCAGTTGTTCAGCAACAAACTGCTCTAGTAACTGTTGCAGATGAAAGTGATTTTTCTGCACACAAGGCAGCAGCGGCATAGGGCGCAAGCTGTCTAGCGACAAACCCGATAACTGCTCAAGCGCATTTTGTAAGCGACTCAATAGCACGGCATTTTTTTTCGTCAAAATCGTATCCGCTTGGAGCGCGTCCAATTCACTGCGCAGCGTATTAAGAGGCAGAGCCTGCTGATTTTGGAAACAGGCATATTCCAGCAACAGCGCGGCATAGCGAATGACAGGCGTGGCTAAATGCAGAAATTCATCTTGATTAACAAGCTCATCGTCATGCAGCAATAACAAGCCACCCAAGGCACAACCGCTTAAGCTGTGTAACGGCAGCAAGATGAGGTGTTGCACAGACCAGCCTAAAGCCTCTTCAAACTCCAGCTTAGGCAGGCGCAGACCCGACAACACCCGAAATTGAGAACAGCGCATCCAATTTAGCCAAACCGGTTGTTGCAATGTTTGTTGAAATGGCTCAATAAATGCGTCCTCTACCCAGGTCAAACAAATAGGCATCAGGGTCGCGTCGGGCGTATCCTGTAATTGCACCAGCAGCGCACAGCGAAAGCGGGTGAAATGAGATAATTCTTGAAAACAGAAACGCCAGGCATTCTCTAAATCAGCATTAAGCATGTGCATAGGGTGAACTTTATCGATAGACGGGTGAGAGGTATGCCATGACTATACAAAAACCCTTCGCATGGCTCAATGTATAGATTTTCAGATAGTTAAATTTCTGCAATAAACCTGACAGTTTTTCAAGACCTGTCAGGTTATTTGCCCTCGTTCCCAAGTGCCACTTGGGAATGCGATCTTGACCGCGTTGCGGTCTGTACTAACAGCCCGTAGGGTTTGCGCCACGTCTTTTTGAGGCGCGAACGCGAAAGCACGGCGGCGAGCCATCATCGTGCGTGCGCGACGAAAAGATGTCGAAGCACACTACCGGGTTCAATGCAGATGTATGTTTTATTTTCTTGAGTTTCATCAGCATTTCTCCTACTCTTTGACCACTAGACGGTATTGTGTGAAATGTCACTGATAATATGATAATAGGTGAACCGACTTGTCGCACTTTGGTGGCGGCTGACTTCAACATTATTGGCGGGAGCAAGTAGTTTGCACGCTGCACCCACAGACATTTAGCCACTTTCAGCCTAGCAAATGACACACAATTCATTTGTAAATCGCATTTTTAACCTCATTGCTAAACTACTATGAAAAAGCTTGCCTTGTTAATCTTATCGCTATGTTTAAGTGTCACGCTACCGGTTTCAATATCCGAAACCGTGGTCGCCGCAGATGCTAGTGATGTCAAAAAACTGCTCAAAACTAAACGCTGCCCACGCTGTAACTTATCATCTGCGGTGTTGCGTGGCAAAAACCTCTCGCGTGCGCAACTCAACAGTGCCAACCTCTCGCGTGCCAAAATGCGCGGGGCGAATTTACGCGGGGCAAACTTAAGCCGCGCCAACTTATCTGGTGCCAACTTATCCGGGGCCAATTTACTCGGCGCGAATTTAAGCGGTGCCGACTTAAAACGGGCTATTTTGAGCAGTGCCAACTTACGCGGCGCGAATTTAGACAATGCCGATATGCGCGGTGCGCAAACCCGTGGTGCCAACATGCGCGGCGCGAAAACCCGTGGCACCAAAGGGTTAAGTGACCAAACGGCATCATCGTCAGGAGACAAAAACAAACCCCGCCGAACCCGCAGAAGCCGATAAGCTGCTATTTCAGCCCTTGTAAAATCTCTTTAAGCAAGGCAGGACCACGATAAATCAGACCCGTGTAAAGCTGAATTAAACACGCCCCCGCCTCTAATTTAGCGTGCGCATCGGCTGCCGACATAATCCCACCCGCGGCAATAATCGGCATTTTAGCATCCGTTAGCCTGACCAACTGGCGCACTATCTCTGTCGATTTTGCCGTCAATGGCGCACCACTTAAGCCGCCCGCCTCGTCTCCATGCTTCAAGCCAGCCACCTGCGCCCTCGCTGAAGTCGTGTTAGTCGCAATCACCGCATCAATCTGATAACGCAAAAACTGCTCACTCATTATCGCCAACTCATCTGCTGACACATCCGGCGCGATTTTCACCGCCAACGGCACATAACGCTGCTGCTGTGTGTGCAACTTGTCCTGCTCTTCTTTCAGAACCGACAGCATGTTAGCCAAATAATCGCCATGCTGTAATTGACGCAAGCCCGGCGTATTAGGCGAAGAAATATTCACCGTAATGTAATCAGCCGCCGCATACACTTTGCGCAAGCCGAGCAGATAATCATCATTGGCTCGCTCCAAAGGTGTATCCACATTTTTGCCAATATTAATCCCCAAAACGCCCTGAAAACGCCGTCGCGCCACCTGTTTCAGCAGATAATCCACACCGCGATTATTAAAACCCATGCGATTAATCAACGCCTGCGCCTGCGGCAAACGAAACATCCGCGGTTGCGGATTACCGGGCTGCGGGCGCGGTGTCACTGTGCCTACTTCAATAAAGCCAAAGCCCAAAGCAGCAAAGCCATCAATACAATCGGCATTTTTATCCAAACCCGCCGCCAAACCTATGGGATTAGCAAAGTTTAATCCCATAACCGTGCGCGGTGACTGCGGCGGCAATGTGCCATTCATCCAAGCCAGCCACGGATGCGCGATTTTCAAGCTGTGCAGCGTCAGCCTATGCGCCGTTTCAGGCTTAAGGCTAAACAGCAGCGGACGCAACAAAGGGTATAAATCCATACCAGCATTCCTTTTCTTGTCAGACATAAAAAAACGCGCTGTTAGGCGCGTTTTGCTCCCGCAGCGGAGCGGGCGTTGGCTCACTGCCATTCGGTTAAACCTTGGGATCGCTAATCTCCCGATTAGCGTAGAGTATTATTGAACGCCGATCTCTTAGCGTCGCTTGCGTTTCTTCAAATCGGCGCAACAGGTTTTAAGGGTAGGGTCGCAACGCCTACTCCCAGAGCCTCTCAGGATTACAAAAATTTGCTATAACAACAACGCAAATAAGACACAAAACTAGGCATTTCTTTAGCATTCAACAATATTTTAAGTTTGACTTTATATTGCTTTAATGACACATGTTTAATTGCTTTTTGAGAAGCAGCATAAGCATTTTTACGTTCAATATTCAAACGAGGACTGCAAAGGTTCAATAGTTCAATGGTATAAGTGGATTTTTCAATTTGCTTGTTTGATGCTTTAATACTTCCCGTCTCTCTATCGTAGATAAAATAATCTTCAATATCTGTTTGTTCTACAGGATTTAAAAATTTTGCAGGCTCAAACTGGTTATCTTTTCGATGTCCACAACAATCATGGTCAATATCTTTATAAATGTGCTGATCTATATCTAAACACTGTTCACCATTGCACGAAACTATCAAATTAGCATAATCAAAGCGTTTATGTTTATAGCTTGATTGCGGATAAATATGCTCTAAATGACTATCTTCTGATTGATTGATTTTTCTCTCACAATAGGCGCATAAACCCTGTTGTTCTTTTTGTAAAATTTGCTCATGAATTTTTGTTTTTTGAGGATTTTGTAGCGTGTTCCATGCTTGATCAGCCATTTCATGTTGCTTTGCTAGTTGTGTTAAGCACGCGGGCGATTCTAGTTTGTTTATGAAGCGCATTATGATTCCCTTAATTGCTGAAGAAATGCCATTTCTTGCATGAACTCAGAGTATAGGCTCTCTTTTCTTAAAATTTGTTGTTTTATTTCCTGTGCTGGTGGTAAATTTTCTTCCCCATCTTCTACGCATTTGCGATATTGCTTATGCAATTCCAGTTGTTCTTTAGGGATTGGTTGCACTCCCATAAATTCATAAAGAATACTATTTACATCGACCCCGGCTGGTGGTGATTTTTGATGAATAGCTTCAATTTTTTGTGTATCAGGATTTTTTCTCAGGAAAATCAAATTTTCTGCGGCTGTGTCAGCAATGATATGCGGGGAATGGGTTGCTACAATGAATTGGTTGTTTTCGCCAATGCGGGCGTAAATACGCATAATCATTTGTTGCCAGGCGGGATGTAAAGCGATTTCGGGTTCATCAATTAAAATCACTGAATTTTTAGGATTTAATATCATTAAAGAAACGACTCGACCATAGAGTTGTTTTTCTCCATCGCTAAGTTGCGCAATAGTGATAATATCGCTGTGCGAGTTTTTGAATATAGGACGATTGAATTGTTGCGGGTCTAGATCATGTAAATGGGTTAATAAATCAGTTTTTACAAAATGTTGATTGAAGGCATTCACAGCGGCTTGAGTACGCTTTTTCGGATCGGCTTCGTGACTAGAGCGTTCTTGTGAAACAATAAATTCACGAATGTAGCATTCAGCATCACCTAATACGTTTTCGTCATTAATAATAATGGGTAAATCAGTATTAGATTTATTGTCAAGTCTCTCTGTTTTTTTGTAGGAATGGCTTGTTCGTGCCGGGATATAAATTAACTTATCAGCACTGTTCATTTTTTCTTTGTCATAATCTATATATTTAGCCTGTTTTTCATCAAAAATATGAATTTTAATGGAATGCGGGTGAATAAAAGTCATCCCCATTTCTTGTACAATAGCGTCAAATAAACTGGTCTTGCCAGTTCCATTGACTCCTGCAATCACATTCACTACATTGCCATTATTTTCTTTACTGGGCGTATGCGGTACTTGAAAATTGATCGTCAAGTCTTCCAAGACACGATATTTTTCAATATGAATACGTTTAAGGTGCATGTCTGTCAGTCCATTGCATCAAGCTTGAAGCCAACTGGGGCGAGCGATTATGTTACGCGCCATTTTTTCATGCGGCGGATGATGGCACAAAAAACGCGCTGTTAGGCGCGTTTTGCTCCCGCAGCGGAGCGGGCGTTGGCTGGAGCGGCTCACGGCTAGGTCAGCCATTTGACACGTCCAAGCGTCTAAAAACAAAATCTTAGGCAAAGTTTTCTGCGACAAAATCCCAATTAACGAGATTCCAGAAGGCTTCTACATATTTAGGACGTGCGTTGCGATAATCGACATAGTAAGCATGTTCCCACACGTCGCAGGTCAACAAGGGCGTATTGTCGCCAATCAAGGGCGTGGCGGCGTTGCTGGTGCTTGCTAACGCCAAGCTGCCATCGGGTTTTTTCACCAACCATGCCCAGCCCGAGCCAAAGGTGGTAATGGCAGTTTGGGAAAATTGCTCCTTAAATTCGGCAAAAGAACCAAAGCTGGCATTGATGGCATCAGCTAAAGCTCCGCTTGGCTCGCCGCCACCGTTGGGGCTTAAGCAGTTCCAGTAGAAGCTGTGATTCCAAACTTGTGCGGCATTGTTAAAAATGCCGCCGGTGGATTTTTGTATAATTTCTTCCAAAGACAGCGCTTCAAATTCGGTCCCGGGAATTAATTTGTTGAGATTGGTGACATAGGTTTGATGGTGTTTACCATAATGAAATTCTAATGTTTCCGCAGAAATGTGAGGTTCTAGCGCGTTTTTTTCGTAAGGCAATGCTGGCAGCGTATGTTCCATAGGTATTTCCTTTCCTTTGCTTAAATGAGGGGAAGCTCTGTATTTTCAGCTAACTAAGCCCGCTCAAGCTGACAGGTCTTGAATCCCTGACAGGTGTAGCGCGGACTTTTATCTGAAAAACGGTAGCAGGTGTCTGTTACACGCAACTAATATAATGCTCGCCAAAGGCTATTCAAGGGGATTTACCGCTTGCGCATTTTCGGCTGGGAGGGCTTCTGTGGCACTTGCCTCTGGCTTGCTCATGCTTGACCGCATGTCAGGTGTCACCGCGGGCGGTGCTATCGGCATGTCGGGCGCGGCAGATTCGGTGTCAATCGCTATTGCGGGTCGTGTCGCTTGATCATCAGATTTTGGCATGGAGGGGCTGTCTGTCGCTGTTGCTGCTGCTTTGGCTTCTTGGGGCAATGCTGCGTCGCTCACCGGGGGGATTTCCTCAGTGGTTTTGTCGGCTTCTGCGGTCAAATCTTTGTAGGCTCGCGGATCGCCGGGGGCGGGTCCCAATAGCTCTTTGACGGTAAATTCGCCCGTGCCGGGCTTGGGGCGTTCTGCATCAGGTTCGCGGGCATGGTACATCATCGGATCGCCGGGGGCAGGTCCTAATACTTCTTTGAGTTGATACTCACCCGTACCGGGTTGTGGGCGTTGGATAACCACCACCTCTTGTTGCGGCATCTCAGGCGGCGGCACGGCGGTGGGAGGCGCGCTCAGGCGATCCGTAGGCAGATGAGGGATAGGCGTACTTCTGGGTCTTTGCGTGAGCGGATTTACGGGGGGTTGCGCATGACTGGACGGCGGCATTTGCGGCGTGGCTTGCTGAGTTGTGCCGGGCAGTGGTGCGTAAGCGTAAGGATTATTGCTCATGCCATCAACCGCATTAGGACGATTCGGCATGGTTTGATAAGAGGACTGATTGGGCGGCGCGTAAGCGTTGTTTTGCCCTGCCGGGACTGGCTGAGAATACGTCTGTGGATAAGGGGGTTGAGCCATATACCCTTGTTGATCAAGGCGTTGCATCAAGCGTTGTGGCGCGTCATCGGGATAGGCGTAAGCGTGAGTTTGTCCCATGTTGTTTGGCGCGGGCGCATTTGACCATTGGGGCGCGGAATAATAGCTATTGCTGCTCTGATAATGGGGTTGCGCAGTCGTATAGGCAGGAGGGTTATATGGGTTATTGGGCATGAAACCTGCGTTTTGATTCTGCTGTCCGCTATGTGCTTGTGCGGGCGGGCTATAGTAAGGCGCGTTGTAGCTAGGCTGCTGCGCCGTTGTTGGATAATTTGGATAACTGGGATAAGACGGTTGAGAATAGGCTTGAGCATGTTGCGGAGGCTGCTGCTGAGGATATTGCTGAGGATACTGTTGGGTAGGCTGTTGGGCATATTGAGGATAATAATTGGGCGCGTATTGCTGTTGCGCGGGTGCGGGCGCATAGCTGTTATAGCTGTTGCGCGGCGTAGCCGCATAACCCTGCGGAGCATAGCTTGATGTGGGCGCGGTTCCCGTGTACGGCGGTGCCGTGCTATAGGGCGCGTAATTTTGCGCGGGATAATTTGGCGGCGGCGCGACGGCTGTGTCGCTCCACACATTGCCTGCCGTTTGAGGGGCGTGGCGCATGGCTTGATGAGCAGCTCGCCAAGGATTGTCCGGCGTTCTGTGTCGATCTTGCCAAAAAGCTTCGCCATTAGCCGCTGCATTACCTGCCGGATGAAGGGTATTTTCTAATGGCGGTGGCGGCGGTGCGTAAGGATTATCGGGCATAGAAAGACTGTCACTTTGCCCTAAAGCCTGTGCGCTAAATAGCAACAAGCCACTGATATAAAAAATAATATTGTAATACTGCATAACGCCTCCTGAAAACATGTCATTATTTCCTCGCTTCCTCGTTTCCTCGCTCGGCGTGGGAACGCATCAAGCATAAGCCTGAGTATATATAACATGAGCGATACAGTAAATGGGAGAACATTCGCATGGAACACAGACACAAACAACGTAAGCATGTGTTTTTGTATTTAGATGTGTATGACCAAGAAAAGGGGCAATTACTTGGGCATTTAGGCGACATTTCTAATGAAGGCTTAATGATTATGATGGATCAGCCATTGCCGTTGCAGGTAACGCGGAAAATTCGGCTTAAATTGCCGGAGGGAGAATTTACTAAGGCGTTTATTGATCTGGAAGTGCAGACGCGCTGGACAGCCCCCGACGTAAATCCAGATTTGCACTGCGTGGGCTGCTTGTTTATAGATATTTCCCCTGAAGACCAGGAACTGGTTGAAGCTGTGGGAAATTTGCTGAGTTTTGAAGACTGAATGTTTGAGCGACACGGACCCGACAGGTTTTGCCGTGGATTTTTTGCGCGTGAGCCTGCTTGCCGCGCAAACACGGCTGCTGAGAACGGGGTATTTGCGAGGCTTACTGGCGGCTATGCGTACAAAATCACTCCAAACGCCCGTGACACTGTTTGTATTTTTTGCCCGAACCACAAGGACAAGGTTCGTTTCTGCCGACTTTACGCCCTTCCCGTATAAAAGGCTGATGCGCTTGCTCTTCGGCTTGCGCATTGCGCACCCCACGCTGATGGGCTAAAGCCGTTGCTGCTGCCGCCGCTTCAGGGGATAAGTCTTGCATCGCGCTGGCTTCGCCATGTTCGTACTGCATCGGCAATGCCTGCCGTTGTTGCGCCTCAATAGCGCGCAAATCGGCTTCCACTTGGGAACGGTCCGAGGCTCTCACCAGTTCTTGCGTAGCGGTTTGAATCACTGTGTGTTTAATGTCTTCCAATAATTGTTGGAACATATTAAAGGCTTCACGCTTATATTCCTGCTTAGGATTTTTCTGCGCATAACCGCGTAAATGGATGCTCTGCCGCAAGTAATCCATAGCCGCCAAATGCTCTTTCCAGTTTTTATCCAACACGCTTAAAATTAAGCCTTTTTCATAGTTACGCACATTGTCTATGCCGAGTTTTTCAGCACGTTTTTCGTAGGTATCGATTAAGGTTTGCTCAATTTTTTCGCGTAACGTGCTTTCGTGCAGGTCTTCGTCTTCTTCCAGCCATGCGTGAATCGGTAGTTTTTCTTGGAACTCTTGACTCAACGCGCTTTCAAGCCCTGCTATATCCCACATTTCATCCGGACTTTGCGGCAGAATATAGCGATCAATTAAGGCGTTCACGGCATCGTGACGGATGTTTTGCAAAATATCATCAACCGCATCTGCGTCCATCAATTCATTACGCTGCTGGTAAATCACTTTACGCTGATCGTTGGCTACGTCATCGTATTCTAATAGCTGCTTACGCATGTCAAAGTTGCGTCCTTCGACTTTGCGCTGCGCGTTTTCAATGGCTTTGCTCACCCACGGGTGTTCAATCGCCTCGCCGCGTTCCATGCCAAGTTTCTGCATCATGGAGGACACCCGCTGCGAGGCAAAAATACGCATCAGCGGGTCTTCCAGTGCCAGATAAAAGCGGCTAGAACCGGGGTCACCTTGTCGCCCAGCACGCCCGCGTAGTTGGTTGTCAACGCGGCGTGATTCATGGCGTTCAGTACCGATAACATGCAGACCACCGGCTCCAATGACTTGCTTGTGCAGCAATTCCCACTCTTTACGCAAGACGGCGATCTCCATCTCGCTGGCTTCCGGCTTGCCGGCAATTTCGGCTTCCAGATTGCCGCCCAGCACAATGTCGGTCCCGCGTCCTGCCATGTTGGTGGCAATGGTCACCGCAGTCGGGCGACCGGCTTGTGCAATAATCTGCGCTTCTTGCTCGTGGAATTTGGCGTTTAAGACTTTATGTTCAATGTTAGCCGCTTCGAGTAACTTGGATAAACGCTCTGAGTTATCAATCGACACAGTCCCCACCAGCACCGGCTGACCGCGTTGCTGGCAATCTTTGATGTCTTCGAGAATGGCTTCATATTTTTCTTCAACCGTCAAATACACCAGATCGCCGCGATCATCGCGGATCATATCGCGGTGGGTCGGAATAACTACTACTTCAAGCCCATAAATTTGTTGAAATTCAAAGGCTTCCGTGTCTGCCGTACCGGTCATGCCCGCCAGTTTTTGATACAAACGGAAATAATTTTGGAAGGTGATGGAGGCAAGGGTTTGATTTTCTGCTTGGACTGACACACCTTCTTTGGCTTCTACCGCTTGGTGCAAACCTTCTGACCAACGCCGTCCGGGCATGGTGCGTCCGGTAAATTCATCAACAATCACAATGCGTTTGTCTTGCACAATGTAATCGACATTGCGCTCAAACAATTTATGGGCGCGTAAGGCGGCTAATACATGGTGCATGAGCATAATGTTTTGGCTGTCATACAGGCTTTCGCCCGCTTTTAACAAGCCCGCCTCGGTCATCATTTCTTCGACATGCTGATGCCCTTCTTCGCTTAAATAAACCTGTTTGGATTTTTCATCCACCGCGTAGTCACCGGGCAAATCGTAGTCGTCATCTTTTTCCGGCATCCGTTCTTGTGCGGTGAGCTTAGGAATCATTTTATCCACACGGCGATAAAGCTCCGAGCTGTCTTCCGCGGGTCCGGAAATAATCAGCGGGGTACGCGCTTCGTCAATGAGAATGGAATCAACTTCATCAACAATCGCATAATGCAGCGGACGCTGTACGCGGTCGCTGGCTTGGAACGCCATGTTGTCGCGCAAATAATCAAAGCCAAATTCGTTATTGGTGCCGTAAGTGATGTCGGCGGCATAAGCGGCTCGGCGTTGCTCTGGCGATAAGTCGGCAATGATGACACCGGTAGTTAAGCCTAAAAATTCATAGACTTGCCCCATCCAAGCGGCATCACGTTTTGCCAAATAATCATTGACAGTCACGACGTGTACGCCTTTGCCGGGCAGGGCGTTGAGATAAGCTGCCAGGGTTGCCACCAGGGTTTTGCCTTCACCGGTGCGCATTTCTGCGATTTTGCCGTCATTGAGGACCATGCCGCCGATTAACTGCACATCGAAATGGCGCATGTTTAATACACGCTTGCCGGCTTCGCGCACGGTGGCAAAGGCTTCGGGTAACAGGCTGTTGAGGTCTGCGCCGGTGGCTAGACGTTGCCGAAATTCGCTGGTTTTCGCCTGCAATGAGGCATCGTCAAGCTGGCTAAATTGTTGATCTAACTCATTGATTTGAGCAACAGTTTTGTTGAGTTTTTTGATCAATCGCTGATTGCGACTACCAAAAATTTTGGTCAGGATATTTTTCATCATAGGGTGTATGCTACGGCTTTCTCTGGAAAGATGAATGCTTATTAAAAGCGGCAAGCGCGGATTATACTACAGCCAAGCCCGCAATTAATGGCTTGTTAGTGAAAAAAAGGTGGTCAATAATGAGAAGTATTATGCAAATCTGTTTGCAACGCTCTACAGGCTTGCGTTATTTATTGCAGCATCAGGCAAAATTACAAGAAGTGCAAAATGTGTTTGCGCAATGTTTGCCTGCTTCCTTGACTGAACATGTTAGAGTCGCCAATCTGCGACAACAGGTGCTATATCTGCATGTTGATAATTCGGCTTGGGCAAGCAAGGCGCGCTTTTTCATTCCGCAATTTTTAAGCTGCTGCAAACAACACCGCGCTTTACAAGACATCCGCAGCATACAGCTTAAGGTGCGAACCCCCGCCGCATCACAGCCAGTCGAGTACAACAAGCCGCAATTATCCCGCGACAATGCCGAGCTGATCAGCATACATGCCGAGCTGACCCATTACGAGCCGCTCAGGAAAGCCCTACTGAAACTCGCACAACATGCTGACAGAAAACGCCATTAAGAAATAAACGCGGGATTAAGAAAAGACAGTACGGACTGCGCCTCAGACTCGTCGGCAAAGCTGACCATTTCCCAAGCGGTTTTATCCGCCAATAAGGTGCGTAACAATAAATTATTCAGTTCGTGTCCTGATTTATAGCCACTAAAAGCCCCAATCAGGCTATGTCCTAGCAAATAAATATCACCTATCGCATCTAAGATTTTGTGTTTCACAAATTCATCCTCATAGCGCAAACCGTCTTCGTTTAAAATACGGTATTCATCCATCACGATGGCATTATCCAAACTGCCACCTAAAGCCAATTTTTGCTCGCGCAACAGCTCAATTTCGTGCATAAATCCAAAAGTTCGGGCGCGGCTCACTTCTTTGACAAACGAGGTTTGTGCAAAATCCAGCTCAACATCTTGACCGCTGCGCTTAAATACCGGATGCTCAAAATCAATTTGAAAACGCACCTTAAACCCATCATAAGGCTCAAAGCACGCCCATTTATCGCCCATAGTGACTTGGGTAGATTTTTTAATGCGGATATAGCGTTTAGCTGCGTTTTGCTGTTCAAAACCGGCGGATTGCAGCAAAAAGACAAAAGGACCTGAGCTGCCATCCATAATCGGAATTTCTGAAGCACTGACATCAATGAAGGCGTTATCCACGCCCAGCCCCGACATGGCAGACAATAAATGCTCGACAGTAGAAACACGCACCCCTTCTGCGTTCACCAAAGTAGTGGATAAGCGCGTATCGCCAACATTGTTGGCGGTAGCGGAAATGCTGACCATTGGCTGTAAATCGGTACGGCGAAAAACAATGCCTGTATCAACAGGAGCCGGGCGCAAGGTTAAATACACCTTTTCCCCGCTATGCAAGCCAACACCTGTGGCGCGAATTAGATTTTTTAAGGTGCGTTGTTTTATCATTGTTTTGCATGTCTCCGAATAAAACGTAAATAAAATAAAAACTAAGGCGGTGGTCCGCGGTATCGGGAGGTGTACCCCTATCAAAAAAATCGATAGGTACTCTTAAAATAGCGGCGTATTGCATCGCAGTATAACAAATTTTGACCCAATTAGTCTCAATTCGATTAAGCTCGCATCTAGCGTTTTTTAATCCCCGCACATTGTCAATCAGTACATTCACAGAGGTTAAGTATGAGTAAAGAGCCAAACAATGAAAAAAACCATGAACAGCCCCTAGAACCCGTTTTACTTATGGCGGGCGGCACCGGTGGACATGTATTTCCTGCCCTAGCCTGTGCCGCCGCACTGCGGGCGCAAGGCATTCCGGTACATTGGCTCGGTACGCCGCGAGGTTTAGAGGCACAAGTAGTGCCTAATGCGGGTATAGCTATTAGCTATATTTCTGTCGGCGGCGTGCGCGGCAAGGGGATTCTCACTAAACTTCTCGCGCCCTTTAAGATTTTTCTCGCCATTTACCAAGCCGGCTGGGTATTGGCGCGAGTACAACCGCGTGTGGTGCTGGGCATGGGCGGCTTTGCCAGCGGACCGGGCGGCATCGCTGCTTGGCTACTAGGCGTCCCCCTGGTGATTCATGAACAAAATGCAGTAGCAGGACTGACCAACAACATTTTGGCGCGTTTTGCCAAGCGCACACTAGAAGCTTTCCCCGGCGCATTTGACAAAAAATATCAGGCACTACATACCGGCAATCCGCTACGTTATGACATTCTTGCCCTCAACCCGCCCGCATTGCGCCCCATCCACAAACCCTTTCGTTTGCTGGTTATTGGCGGCAGCTTAGGCGCGCAAGCACTCAATACTGTGGTGCCGCAAGCCGTGCAGCAAATGCAGCACGCGGTCCAGTTATGGCATCAAATTGGGCGTCACAACACGGTGACTCAGCGCGTTGGTCATGACGACCGCGTGGAACCCTTCATTGAGCAGATGGCAGCGGCTTATGTGTGGGCGGATTTGATCGTCTGTCGCGCTGGCGCGATGACCATTAGCGAGATTGCGCAAGTGGGTGTCCCTGCGATTTTAATCCCCTATCCCCATGCGGTCGATGATCACCAAACGCACAATGCGCAATTTTTAGTCGCAGCAGGCGCGGCGATTCTATTACCGCAACATCAACTCACTGCGGATCAGTTAGCCGCCCTGTTAGATGAACTCATAGAACAGCCTGCACGTTTACAAGCCATGTCGAAAGCCGCAAGAAACTGTGCCAAGCCTGACGCGGTGTTAGATGTAGTCAATCAATGTTTACAGTTGGCACAGAAAAACACACGCACTTAACTGACTGACGTGACGCAAAGATGAGAGCCTGTGAAAAAACCTCACAAACCCTTAGGCAATTCGCACCAAATAAACACCCCTGCATTGCGCAGGATTTTTGTGGGTCTCTAAGTCACGACAACGGGCGCATAATCATTCTGTGCAACTGTTGTCGTAACGCACAAGACCGACAAAAAGACCAGCGGGGAGGTATTTGTTGCGAGTTGCCTAGGGTAACATCTAAATCTACCGCATCCATTCTTTACATCCTCTGCCGTAATATTTTCGGTGCATAGAATGTTATTATTTACTTGTAAATTCAATAGGTTATCTGTAAAATATTCTTAATGGCTCAATAAGATATGCAAATTACCGTAATATGGCTGTTTATTGTAAAATAGCCACACTAAAAATATATTTTTGGCTGCCAGGATAAAAAAGAGAACAGGATAAAAAAGAGAAAATGAGTCTTGGATGGCGCGAAATGTAAGTTCTTTATCAATTTGTTAGGATTTGAAAAGCATAAAGCATTCGGTTTTTTGTCAGAGCGGTTGACTTGCCCGTTAGCCCATCAAGCAAGCGGCATGAACCGCTCCCATTGAGATGATTTCATCATGAATCGTTTAGAAAAAGTCACTTCTTTTTTAGTCATGGATATTGTGCGTCAAGCCCGTGCGCTGCCGGATGCCATCCATTTTGAAATCGGCGAACCCGACTTAAAGCCCTCGCCAAAAGTGCAAGAAGCTATCATGCAGGCAACTCAACAAGCCCAGATGCAGTACACAGACAGTCTAGGTTTGTTCGCCTTGCGTGAAAAAATCGCCGATTTTTATCACGCCCGTTATGGTGTCACTGTCTCGCCGCAACGCATCGCGCTTACGGTCGGCACATCGGGCGCGTTTTTAATCACTTACGCTGCCTTGCTCAATGCGGGCGAGCGGCTTTTATTGACCGATCCCTCCTATCCTTGTTACAAAAATTTCGCTTATGTGCTAGACGCGCATCCGCTGTTTGTGCCGATAGATGCCCGCACCCATTACCAACTCACGGTCGCGCAAGCTGAACACGCTTTGCGCCAACATAGCGGCATCCGCGCCATGCAGATTTCTTCACCGGCTAATCCGATCGGCAACCTGTATGATGCGGACAATTTGCGCGATTTGATTGAATTTTGCGACCAACAGCAATTATTTTTTATTTCTGACGAAATTTATCACGGTCTCGTTTATGACAAAATCGCACACAGTGCTTTAGAATTTTCTGAAAACGCCATTGTCATTAACAGCTTTTCCAAATATTTCTGCCTGCCCGGTTTGCGCTTAGGCTGGGTTATTCTGCCGCAAAAACTCATGCGCCAAGCCGAAATGCTGCTACAAAATCTGTACATTTGTGCGCCTACTTTAAGTCAATACGGCGCGTTAGCCGCCTTTGATGAAGAACATTTACGGCAGGTGACTGCCACTTATCAAGCGCGGCGCGATTATTTATACAGCGAACTATCGCAACTGTTTGAAATTGAAGCTAAACCCGAAGGAGCATTTTACATTTGGGCAAATGTGGCAAACTATGCGACCAACAGCCAGACGCTGGCACAGCAATTATTGCAAGACATTCATGTAGCAACCACGCCGGGCATTGATTTTGGACAGAATCAAGCGCAGCATTATTTGCGTTTTGCTTACACCCGAGAAATCGCCCATTTGCAAGTCGGCGTTGCACGCTTAAAAGACTATTTGCGCAATAAATCGTGACCCATCCCGTCCGCAACCGGTCAAGTTGGTTTGGCAGCAAACGCAAGCATCCCATCACTTATGGCACTCCCCACCGATACTTTTTTTAACTGGAATTTGTTTCTTCCGCAACAATCGCCACTCAATTTGCTGACGCAAGGCGTGAGTTCCACCAACGATCTCAGTGCCTTATTTATTTGGCTGATTATTCTGTTTTTTGCACTGACGAGCATCTGGTTGCTGTGGCGTATGCTGCAAGCACGGCGCTTGATAGCCGCGCTCAACGCTTTGCTGCAACAGGCAGATGCCGCACAGCTTGTTCAGCACAGGCGCGAGTTACGCCAAAGCGCGGCAGAAAACGCAAAACTGGCGCGTTTATGGTTAGCTTTTGATGCCACTTGGGTCGAATCGCAGGACGGCAGCCGTTTATATCAAACCCAAGAGGCGGCGCAGTTTTTTAACTCGCACACGCTATCACAAGGGATTGCTGGCAACCGCTTGTTAATGGCGATGCCCGGAATGCTCACGGCTTTTGGGATTTTGGGGACCTTTGTCGGGCTGCAAATTGGTTTGAGTACGCTGGATTTAAGCTCACCGCAAGTCTTGAACAGCAGCATTGTGCCGCTCATTCAAGGCGCGGCGGTCGCCTTTGCCACCTCCGTGTGGGGCACGGTTGCCAGCGTGGTATTTAACTTTTTAGAAAAATCTATTGAACAGGATTTAAGCCGTCGCATCAATGTGTTACAAACCCAAGCCGATGGCTTGTTTGGTCGCCATGTGCCAGAACAAACATTGCTTAACATTGAACGCGCCAGCGTTGAAGCAGAAAACGCCCTCAAGGGCTTGGCGGAACAAATCGGCGAGCGGATGCAGGAAGTCATGCTGGAAGTGCCGCAGCAAATTCAGGCAGGTATTGAAGCCTCCATGAGTCCGGCGATTGATAAGCTGGTCAGCGCGGCGGAAGCCTTAGCCGAGCGGCAAGGCAGCAGCCATCAAGAAGCCCTCACGCAGTTGATTGAAAGCTTCATAGAAAAAGTATCCGCCTCCGGTGAAACGTCCCGCGAAGGCATGGAAAACGCCTCTGCTCAACTGGCAGATTCGATAGCCAATTGGGGAACGACCATGGAGCAGTTTTTGGGGCGTTTGGACCATCGCGCCACAGACATAGACGCGCAAGTCGGCAACTTGTTGGAGCAAGGCAAGAGCTTGCGCGAAGAATCCAGCCTCAGCCAGCAAGCCCTGGCAGATGTGGCGGGCGAAATGAAAAGCGGCAGTGCCTTACTCAACCAAGCCAGCAGCCATTTACAAAAACTCGGCGAAAACCTCGCACAAGGCGCGAAACTGCTCGGCGAAACGCAGCTTAATGTGGCAAAACTGGCGCACGAATCGGCGCAACGTCAACAGCAATCCAGCCAGGTGCTAGAGAAAATTGCCCACACTTTAGAGCAAGCTAACGATGGTTTGATGGTATCCAGTCAAGCCCTGAAAGATTCTGCCGAAACCGCTAAAGCTGGTTTTGACGGCATTAATGATGCGCAAAAAGCGTTTTTAGAAAATCTGAAAAAAACCCTCACCCAGTTGCGCAAACAAGTCGGGCAGATGATGAACGATTATGCCACCGATGTGGAGGAGCAAACGCGCAACCGCATGGAGCAATGGAACGCGCATACGCAGGAGTTTTCTAAGGGGATGGTCGCCGCCGTCAATGCCATGAGCGATATTTTAGGCGAGATCGATAGTGTATTGACGCAGCGGAAAAAATGAAGCCCGCAATGCGACGGGGATTTAGGCGGGGATGAGGCAAAAAAAAGCTCGACTGAGAAGTCGAGCTAATAATGTGATAGAAGAGAATCGAGGGTTAGTTTACCCATAATTTTGAATAGTGCAAGCATTTTTTGAAATTTTTTGTCACATTCAGCTAAAAAGCTAACCGATTTTTCTCCTTTCCAAGTGTCGCCCAGTGCCACTTGGACATGCAGTCTTGATCGCGCTACGCTAAACTGCACTCAAGCGCATATCGTTTTGGCAGGTTAAACGGACTTTCTGATAACATCGTGATACGCTAATATATTGACTGTTCGCAAGGACTTTAATGGGTTTTCAGTTCGCAGAATTGGAAACAGAAAATGATTAATAACGAAGGGAGATTATCCTATGGTGGACGCTTCACAATTTAAGGTGAGCAAAGCACCTTATTACAAAGTTTGCGGAAATGAAGTTGACCTCTACGAAGCCGCATACGCACGACGGATGCCGATGATGCTCAAAGGACCTACTGGTTGCGGTAAATCGCGTTTTGTCGAATACATGGCATGGAAACTCGGTCGTCCTCTGATTACCGTTGCCTGTAACGAAGATATGACGGCTTCCGATTTGGTCGGGCGGTTTTTGTTAGATAAAGACGGCACGAAATGGCAGGACGGTCCCTTGACTACTGCTGCGCGTATTGGTGCTATTTGTTATTTAGATGAAGTGGTCGAAGCACGCCAGGACACCACGGTAGTCATTCATCCGCTGACCGACCATCGCCGCACGTTGCCGTTGGATAAAAAAGGCGAACTGATTGAGGCGCATAAAGATTTTCAATTAGTGATTTCCTATAATCCGGGCTACCAGAGTTTAATGAAAGACCTCAAGCAATCGACTAAACAACGCTTTGGGGCTTTGAACTTTGACTATCCGGATGCTGCTTTGGAAAGCGAAATTGTCGCTACTGAAACGGGCGTAGATAAAGACATCGCGGCTAAGTTGGTGCAAATCGCCCACCGTGCGCGTAATTTGAAAGGTCATGGCTTAGACGAAGGGATTTCCACCCGTTTGTTGGTGTACGCCGGACAAATGATTGCCGAAGGGGTTGACCCTGTCGCCGCTTGTTCGATGACGCTGGTGACACCGCTGACCGATGATCCTGATATGCGTGAAACCCTAGAAGCCGCAGTCAGCACTTTTTTTGTCAAGTCTTAGGCTTGGGGGATGGACATTAAATAACGCCCGACACTTTTGGAAAACCTGACAGGTTTGAGTTCCGGGTATTATTAAACGTGCGGGTCGAGGTTTCAAACCTTGACCCGCGAGCATACCGTGCCTCGCTCATTTCACATTGAAACCATCAGCTTCTTATACTTCCAGTATATAACCATTTGATTTAATTGTTATTTATGAATATCACCCAAGCTGCACAATTGCCGCATCCGTTTAATTTTTACAAATTGCTGCTAGACAGCGATGCCCTGCATTTTGGTTATTGGGCGGAAAATCAACCTAAACTGAGCTTAGAACAAGCTCAGGAGGCAATGACTGATTTGTTGCTGGCACGTTTTCCCGCGCCGCCGGCTAAGGTGTTGGATGTGGGTTGCGGCTTAGGGGCGACGGCTGGACGTTTGGTGAAACAGGGTTATAGCGTTACTGCCTTAGCACCGTCAGTCGAATTAATTGCTTATGCCAAACAATACAATCCGGGCGCACATTATCTTGTGTGTGGATTGCTGGATGAACTGCCCGAAGTCATGCCTCCACATCGCTACGATGTCATTATCCTGCAAGAATCTCTGCAATATTTGCCCGATTTACATGCGGTGTTTGCTCGATTAAAAAGCTTGTTAAACCCGGATGGACGGATTGTGTTGGGTGATGAAGTGTCTTATAGCACGGAAACGCAAGCGCATTCTTCAGTGCATCAGGCGATGCAAATTGAGCAGGCGTTTGCCCATCACGGCTTTTATGTCACGTATCACGAGAAAATGGGTAATAACGTGTTGCCAACTTGCGAGGAAAGCGTGAAACGCTTTAATGAGCGTCGTGCTTACCTGCTTGAGCAATGCGGGGACGAAGCGCGAACGCTGTTAGCTCATTATACTGAGGGTTGGAACTATCAAGAGAATATGTACCGCAGCGGCAAAATGGGCTATGAAATATGGGAATTACGCCCCAGCGATTTTTGTTTGCGTGCCTATCAAGAGGGCGATGAATACAAAATTCTTTCTGCATTTAATCAAGCTTTTCAGGTGCAGCGTCAACAAGCGCATTGGTATTGGAAATATCGAGATAATCCCGCTGGCGGGCTTTGCGCTACAACAGCTTGGCAGGGCGAAACATTGGCAGCACACTACAGTGGCTATCCGTTGCGTCTTAGCCTGGAACCACAACGGCTAGCCGCTGTGCAGCATGTGGGGGATACCTTTACAATGCCTGCTTTTCGTGGTGTAGGGCAGGGAACAAGTAGCTTATTAGCGCGAGTATTTCAACATTTTGAACGCCGTTATTTTGAAAACAAGGTGACGTTTGCTTATGGCTTTAATACGCATAAAATCCGTCGCTTTGGGCAGTTATTTTTAGGCTATGTGGCTGATACGCCAGTGTATAGCTGGCAATTAGCACCTGAACGAATGCGCCGGTATCATCGCGCTAAATTGCGTTGGGTGCGGTTACGTGGCTATAGTGTTAGCCGTGAGACGGTTGTGGGTCAGTGGGCTGACACGCTATTCCAACGCGCTCGCGCAGACTATCCTTGGCTTGTTGCGCGTGATCAAAGCTATTTACGTTGGCGTTATGAATTACATCCTGACTTTGAGTATGAATTTTATGTAATTCAATACTGGGGGCAAGTTGTGGGCTGGTGGTTGGTGCGTAAACAGGCGCGAAGTTTGTACTTGGGGGACGCTCTGTTTTGTCGTCATCACGCACCTATTGCTATGGCGGCAGGCTTAACCACTATGCTGCATCAACATCCCGATACGGATGTTGTCGAAGGTTGGTTTGCGCAAACGCCTCAATGGTGGATAGACAGACTGCAACAAGCAGGATTCTCTGCCATACGTCAGCGAGATGAACTGTATTTATGCTTAAAATCCTACACACCCGATCTAAGCCCTGCACAGATTGCCGAGCGTTTCTATTTTACTTGGGGAGACAGTGATTTGTTTTAATTTCACTGCATCCGCTTTATTGATATTTTCATCTAAAAAACTTGAGTTAATTAAATGTACGCGATTGAAGTCAAAAATGTTTCTAAAACCTATAAAATTTACCAACGCCCGGTCGATCGCTTAAAAGAAATTGTTTTGCGTCAATCTTGCCATGAGGCATTTCAACCCTTAAAACAACTGTCTTTCATGTTGCCGGCGGGTGCTATTTTAGGCGTGATTGGAGACAATGGGGCGGGCAAAAGCACCTTATTAAAAATTCTTGCCGGTACCTTGCAGGCGACTGAAGGTGAAGTGCATACATATGGGCGAGTCGCTGCTTTATTAGAACTGGGAGCGGGCTTTCATCCCGAACTCAGTGGACGGGAAAATATCTACTTAAATGCGATGGTGTTAGGTTTAACGGACGAAGAAATACGCCAACGCGAAGCGGAGATTATTGCTTTTTCAGAATTAGAAGATTTTATTGATCGCCCGATTAAAAATTATTCATCAGGTATGTATGTGCGTTTGGCTTTTTCGGTGGCAACATCGGTTGAACCCGATATTTTAATTATTGATGAAGCACTCAGTGTCGGCGACCAGAATTTTCAAAAAAAATGCGTTAATCGCATGATGCAGTTTAAGGAACAAGGTAAAACTATTTTATTTTGTAGTCATAGTATGCACATGGTGCAAGAGCTTTGTCATCAAGCACTTTGGTTAAAGCAAGGCGAAATGAAAGCATTTGGAGAGAGTGCGGAAGTCATTAGAGCTTATACACAGTATTTGGAAGACAAAGAATACAGTCAATTAACGCTTTCAACAGAGACAGAAGTGCTTGAAACGGCAAACACTCAATTACCCCCCGTCACCATTACCGATTGGAAAATTACCAATGCCGACCATGAGGAAATCACGGAACTCAAGCAATTTAGCGATTTAACCGTGACTTTGCATATTCGCTGTATGCGTCCTGAAGCGGTGCTAACCCACGTTGGTGTCGTATTGACGCGCCCTGATGACCAAGTGGTATCGGTAGCCAGCACTAAAGAGGCAGGCTTTGCGCCGTTAAAATTACAAGGAGAACACGTCATTCGTGTGACTTTTCCCCGTTTTATTATGAATTCCGGCGTGTATCGGATTAAAGCTTTGTTGGTGGATGAATTCGCCCTGCATTTATATGACTATACGACGAGTCCGCTTTATGCGGTGATTAGCGAGCGTCCAGAATATGGTGTCGTGTGGATGCCGCATACCTGGCACTTGCCCGACGGATTAGCCTAGTTTTTCTTAAAATAAGCTGCTATCCCCCAAGGTAAAATACCAATTTTCGCGCAACAGCTTTATGTCTGTTGCGGCACTGAAGGGGCTGTTAAAAGGGCTGATGCAGAGCGTCAAGCCGTCGGGCTGCGGGCTTGCGCAAAAACCTAAAGCCTTGAGAATATCCACCCACCAAGCCGGATTTTGCGCAAACCAGCTATGAATGCGCTGCACCTCCCAGCCCGATTGGCGCGCTTGCTGTAATGCCATACTCAAACCGATACGCGCCGCTTTCAGCGTATTGGCTTGACGTATAAATAAAGCATCGCCGAGTTGCAATACCTCATTTTCCACCCGTACCACCCACCAGCCCAAAGGCTGATTGCGTTTATACACCACCGCAAAATGATAGCGATGATCCGGATTTTGTTGATAACGCCAACGCAAATATTGGCTGCTGCGCACCGTCAACCAACCATACTCATGACGCGCTTGCTCAAACAGCGTATCCGCCCATTCGCCCACCTCTTGCGTCCATTCCACACGATAGCCTAACAAACGCTCGGTCAGGGTTAAACAGGTTGCATAATAGCTGATGCCTTCAGCATCCAGTTGCCATTCCTGCACTTCGGTAATGGGCTGATAATTCAAAAAAAGTTGACCAAAACGCAGATGCGTATGGGTCAAAAATCCATAAAAAAACGGGATATGTCCTTCGCAATAAGTGCGCGTAAAATGCCGATAGGCACGCGCCAACAAACTCGTGTGTCCATGCCCTACGCCGCGATAATGAGGGTGCGTGAGAATATCACCGACCTGCTGCGTCAGCACACTGCTATGACCATTGCGCCACAGCGGCACTGGATAAGCCGCGTATTGAGCGGTCAACACATCGCCATCCCACACGGTAGAGACAAAAGGACCCCCAAAAGGATTACGCGCAAACTTCCAATACCAATGATTTTCACTGCGGGAAACGCCAAAAACTGCTTGAAAAGTCTCTAAAATTTTATGTTCATCGCCGTTACGATAACCTTGTACCTTGTAGTGACTCGACTCTAGCAGCCACAGCTCGTAGCCCAAACGCCCTTTTTCGCTCCACTCCCATTCCGTCTGCCAATGCAGTCGTTGCGCCGCCAATTCAGCGGTCTGGAGAATATCTGCATCGCTATCAGTCGCCAAATGCCGATAGGTACATTGTGTTTGCGCGGATAAATTTTCATGCTGACGCACAAAAAAGCCTGCCGCCGCAAAATAACACTCAATATCATTCAAATCATGGGCTTGCGTGATTTTATGCGGATGCACGCTATAAGAAACCGCTTCGGTCAACAACAAGCGTCCGGTTGCAGGCGTGAGCCAAGCCTGCAACTGGTGAAAAACGGGCGCGAGTTCGTTGTAATCCTGCAAACTTTCCAGTACCCAGATCACATCAAAACAAGCATCATCAGGCAAACTCTGTGCTGATAAAATATCCCCAAGCTGAATATCCAATGACGGATATTGTCGCCGCATCTCAGCCTGCAAATCCGTCCAAGCACACAAAAAAGTGACCTGAAATCCAAGTGCTTGCAGATGCGCGGCATGGATACCCGAATCATGTCCAAGCAGCAAAAGTTTCGCCGGCGGCGGCGGCAGATAACCGCTGACATAGCTAAACCAATCTTGCTGCGCCTGTTGCAGGCTGCACTGTTGTTGTGCGTCAGCCCAATAGCCAACATGTAAATATGGGCTTTTGCTCAGTAGCGGCAAAAAATGCCAAGTCTCCGGCACCAGCTTAGAAAGCTTATCGGGTTCAATCATCAGCGACATCTCATTATTGATTTTTATACTCATGGCGTAACTGTTCAGATACCCCGGTAAACCTTGCAGGTTTTGAAAATCTGCAAGGTTTTTGTAGGTGTGAACGCTTACTTCAAAACAAGCAGGTTACATGCTAAGACCCGCGCTTTTCCATAGACTCCAAACCGCGGGATTCCAGCCTAATAATTCCACAGACTCAAAGCAAGTAAACTGTTTGAATACCTCTTTATGCTCAGGATTGTTATAAATAATCAGGATGGGTTTATGCGGTTCAGCTTTTAATGTGTTCTGCACATTGATTAGGAAGCGTTCTAATAAATCGTCTGAGAACGGGTTACATAAATACAATAACAAAGGCGAAGGGGGGAAATGATATTGTGTTGCATCTTCACAAGCCAGCACAATATCTTTACTCTTATGCGAATAATTTTGTATATTTTGCTGTGCGATTTTGTGCAGACTTTGCGACAGTTCAATTCCAATAATTTGTTTAAATGGAAAAGAATCAGACAACAAACATAATAAGCGTGCTTCGCCCGAACCAATATCGATAAAACTAAACTCTTCATACTTAAGCGGTATATCTAACAGTAGCGCGTTGACGTGGGCTAAAGGCGAGGGTTCATATTCAGTTGTTTTACCAATAAATTCACTCTCTAAGTCAGTCGGCATGTGAATACTTGATTGATGAAAACGCAAACGCTTTTGTAAGTTCTTTTCTTCTCGAACCTGAATATAACGAATAAGGTGATAATCTTTATAATTAAAGAAATTTTTCATGCCCAAAATGATGGGTAAACGAAGCATGAATTTTAGAAAAAAAAAAGTCCGTTATAACGCAGTTCCCAGCGGATAATTCGGGTTCTAATTTTAATTTTGTGAGCGAGTTGAGCAAACTTAGACATGACATCTTCTCCTAATGCGGTATTTCAATGAAGTTAGCAAACTGATGGATAAATCTTACTTAGAAATGGGTATTCAATAATGCCCGACACTCAAATGCTGACAAACAAGCAGTGTAGAATGTCTATGATGAAATCAAAAAACAAAGCATAAACAACAAACAGCCAGCGCGTCATTCTAATGTTTGCAGCCAAAAAACTCAACCAGTGCCGCAACAAGTCGCGGGCGTTGTCTTTATCAAGGCAGGGCGGCGCGGGGGCGAGAATTGCCGAGACGCTAGATTTTACGCCGTTTTCAGAGTACCTTTAGCTGAACTTATACTCTGCTGCTCGGCAGTGCGGGCGGTCTTTTATACTCATACCTGCCAGAAACTGCATTTTTTGCTTTATCAAGTTTACTGCAACTAATTGATTTTAAGCACTTAATTAAAACCCCTGAGAGCAGTTTCAGGCAGGGCGCGATATATCGCCATTCCTAATCCTATCAATTCACTATAGAAAATGACATCTAATGAAGAAAACAACTTGGAATATAGAAGCCAGTCGCGCTTTATACAATATTGAGCATTGGAGCGGCGATTATTTTGATATTGCTGCCAATGGACAGGTCTGCGCCTATCCGCGAGGCAAAGCGACCGGACAGGCGGTCAATCTGTACGCACTGAGTGAAACACTACAAGCGCAAGGTTTGATGTTGCCTATCTTGGTGCGTTTTACAGATATTTTGCGGCACCGCATTGAGTGTTTATACGCGGCTTTCCAGCACGCCCGCCAAGAAGAAGATTATCCCGCTGACTATACGGCGATTTATCCGATTAAGGTTAATCAACAAAAGCCCGTTGTAGAAGCGATGTTAGCGCAGCACAACAAACACCACATTGGGCTAGAAGCCGGCAGCAAACCGGAACTGATGGCGGTGTTGGCGTTGTCGCCAGCCGGCGGCACGATCATTTGTAACGGCTACAAAGACCGCGAATATATCCGCTTGGCTTTGATTGGCTTAAAACTCGGCTTGCAGGTGTATTTGGTGGTGGAAAAAAGCTCAGAATTGAAGCTGATCATTGAAGAAAGCCGCGCTTTGGGCGTATCGCCCAATCTCGGCGTGCGCATTCGACTTGCCAGTCTTGGCACGGGCAAATGGCAAAACACCGGTGGCGAAAAAGCTAAATTTGGCTTGTCCAGTGCGCAAGTGCTGCGCATGATCGAGCAACTGCGCCAAGCTGATATGCTTGATTGCCTGCGTCTGATGCACTTTCATATGGGATCACAAATCGCCAACATCCGCGACATTCAACGCGGTCTTACTGAAGCCGCCCGTTATTATTTGCAGCTGCATCGACTCGGTGCGCCGCTGTCGCTTGTGGATGTGGGCGGCGGCTTGGGGATTGATTACGATGGCACGCAATCGCGTAGTGACTGCTCCATCAATTACAGCCTGCAAGAATATGCTAATAATATTGTTTACGCCTTTGCGGACATTTGTAAACAACACCAATTACCGCATCCACACCTGCTGACTGAAGCGGGACGCGCTATGAGTGCGCACCATGCGGTATTGCTAACGCAAGTCACGGACATTGAACCGGCACTCGGTATGCAGCCGCCGCAACCCGCTGGTGCTGAGGAGGCTGCGTTAATCCGCAACCTGTGGGAAGGCTTGAAAAACCTGAATCAACGATCGTTGCTGGAAACCTATCACGATGCTGGTTATTGGCTAGGCGAAGCGCGTAGCCTGTTTGATCACGGCTTGTTTGATTTACACCAGCGCGCCCGCGCTGAAGAACTCTATTTTGCTATCTGTCACCGTGTGTTAGCCCTGCTACAACCGCATAATCGCAGTCATCGGGTGATTTTGGATGAATTACACGACAAACTTGCGGATAAATATTTTTGTAATTTCTCGCTGTTTCAATCTATGCCTGATGCTTGGGGAATTGACCAAGTTTTTCCCATTATGCCGTTACATCGTCTCGATAGCCGTCCGCAGCGTCGTGCCAAATTGCAGGATTTAACTTGTGATTCGGATGGGCAATTTGGGCGTTATGTGGATGCCGAAGGGGTGGAAACCAGCTTGCCGGTTCATGCCTGCCGCGCTGGTGAAGCTTATGTGCTAGGCATTTTTTTGGTGGGTGCGTATCAAGAAATTCTGGGCGATATGCACAACCTGTTTGGCGACACTCATGCCGTCAATGTCAAACTCACCGCAGACGGCTATGAACTAGACGCGCCCGAACTCGGCGACAGCGTAGAAGACATGCTGCGCTATGTGCATTTTGACGTAGCTACACTGCGGCGCAATTATCAGCAGCGTCTAGCCGCCGCACAGTTAAGTACCGACCAAGCCGAAGCCTTTGCACAAGCACTAGAAGCCGGACTGCGGGGTTACACCTATTTGGAGTCTAGCGCGGGTCTTCCAAGCAGTATATAGGAGTGGCTAAGCTCCAGCTTAGCCCCGCCGCCACAGGCGGCGCGAAACGGCTACACCGTTTGAGCTAATCTGGAGATTAGCTCTCCCAGCCACACATTATGCCAACAGCTTCTGTAGCTGTTTAGCCACCGCGCTTTCGCCGTAATGTTGCTCGATATAATCCTGTCCTTGTGCGGATAGTTTGTGCCATAGCTCAGCATCTTGATAAAGACGGCACACGGCATCGGCAAAAGCCTGCGGCTCATCAGCCAGCAGCGCGGTTTCAGCGTCTTGTAATCCCATACCCTCCGCACCCATGCGGGTAGTGACAATCGGAAGTCCTAACGCCATCGCCTGCCCCAGTTTACCTTTCATCCCCGCGCCATAACGCAAATAAGAAACAAACACCTTGCGCTGCGCAAACGCAGCTTCAACATCTTCAACCCAGCCAATAGCGTCGAGATGGGGATTGCTGCACGCCCATTCGCGCATCTTGTCGCTTAAATGACTGCCGAGTATGTAAAATTTTACCTCCGGCAGTTGTTGCAATATCAGCGGTAGCACGTTTTTGACAAAATAATACACGGCATCCTCGTTGGGGGCGTGTTTGTAGTTGCCGATAAATACTAGCCCTTGACGTTGCGCAAACGGCACGGCGGTTTGTGTGGGGCGGCTATGGATGTTGGGAATCACTTGGCAGCGCAGCCAAGGCAGGTCTTTTTGTAGATGTAAGCAGTCTTCTGGGGTAACGGTGATCACTTCGTCAGCAAAGCGGCAGTTGTGCAGTTCTTTGCGCTTGGTCTGCTCGGCTTTTGCTCGGGTTGCCAGACTCCCGCGTGGCGATGTGTCTTGTTCAATGTCGGCTTGGCGTTGTTCGCGGATGTAGTGAATATCAACAGTGTCGTAGTAAATGCGGGTTTCAGGCGACAATAGGCGCACGAAAGGAATATAGCGATGCCCCACTTCAACACGGCAAATCAGCGCGATGGCAAATTGTCGCCATGCCATTGCTTGCTGCACCCGGTGACTGCCGCAAAAGACTTCTATGCCTAAGTCTTCGAGAGCGCGCCGATAGTGCGGCTCGGTATCGGCATTGTCGGCGATAAAGCTGATCTGATATTCCTCTGCGCTCCAGAGTTTGAGCAGGGTGTAGAGGCGCAGCGAAGCGGAATCTTGATCGTATTCGGGCAGGGTGTCGTTGATGACCAGTACGCCAGCACGGCGGTGCGGATTGATACATTGTGCTTTGGTAGCAAGCGGTGATAGGTGATTGAGCAGCGATTTTGCCCAGTGTCGGCTAAAGCGTTTGGCATCTTCTGTTGATGTTTTCTGCGCTGTTTGAGGGACCTTGCCCACATAGCGCAAGCAGGCTTGATACAGGGCTGTCCAGCCAGTTTCTTGCAGTTGTTGTATTAAGTCGCTGCTTTGATAGGCATCACTTTCATAGGCGGCAACTTGCGCCCAGTTGATGTGATGCAGGGCGGAACTGCGCAAGATGAATACATTATCTTGCGCGGCTTGCACCGTGCGGCGGTAGCGGTGTTGAGGCGTATCAACAGGATCGCCTTGCGCCGGAAACAACAGTTGCCCGTCGCGCCCCGGCAAGGTATAGGCAGAAAGAATATTTTCCTGTGCGTCAATTTCTACAGGTAACAACAAAGCCGCTTGCGTATTTTCAGCAAAAAGACGCAAAGCCTGTGACAACATATCCGCCTCCGGAAAGGCGGACAAGCGCGTATTCCACACCAGCACATCCGCCTTTTGCCAAGCGGTTTGTTGCAGCACCAACACCGCTTGCACCCGCTCCACCCAGTGCAGTTTGGGACAGATATGCAGCAGATGGGTTTTCAGCACGTATTCCATCATGCCGGGCGATAACATCCCGCACAACCATACTTGTGCAGTTTGTTGCGCAGAGTCCAGCATACGCGCCAGTTGCAACAAAAAGAGGTGCAGGCTTAGCGCGGTGTTGTCGATGCCGTCAAGTTGCAGCAAAAAGACGTGCTGCGGCTGGTCGGCATCTAAACGCGGCGACAAGGGCGCGTCTAGCAAGATTTTTTGCAGGAATTGCGGAAACTGCTGCGACAATCGCCAAACTTCGCTTTTATGGGGCGGATACGGCGCGAGAAGATTCGCCTTAATCCGCCCTACTTCCAGAGGTGGTTGCTTTTTGTGACACCAGAGAGCCAGCGCAGTGTCTGTGCGGGCATCGGGCGCGTCAATTTCGATCCAGTAGCTCTTGCCCGCCGAATCTGCCAGCGGTTCAAACGCCAGTGGAAAAAATTGATTATCCAACACTTCCAAGCCATCAAAATGTACGACACGCAGCACATCAGTCGGGCAAGCTCGCGCATTGACAGCGCGAATAATCAGGCGTAAATGGCAGGCATTGGCGCGTAAGCAGGTACCAAACAGCACATCTATACGGTAAAAATCATTTTCAGTGCAGTACAGGGTGAAGCTAATGTGGGCTTGGGGGCTGTCGAGATACAGCGCGGTGTCGCCTAACTCGCTGACATTTTCCATAAAAATCGGTTTTTCGTCATCTCCGGCAATGCTCATATAAGTCGGATGCAAGGCAGACAATGGGCGGGGCGGCGGCAGTTCTTGACTGGCAAGCGGACGTGCTAGACGACTCAAAGGGCTATCGCGCAACAGCTCTTGCTGGCGGATGAGAGCTTGATCGGCTTGTTGCCAGCAGCGTTCCACCTGTATGCGGATGTTTTCTGTGGCAGGCACATGGCGGCGCACCTGTGGCCAGCGCGAAGCC